>NZ_JBDIVO010000031.1:0-27680 GCF_039794385.1 Methylocaldum sp.
GGCTGCGACGCCCTACGCTTCACCTTCGCCTCCCTGGCCTCCACCGGGCGCGACATCAAATTCGACATGGGCCGGGTCGAGGGCTACCGCAATTTCTGCAACAAGCTGTGGAACGCGGCGCGCTACGCACTGATGAACACCGAGGGCAAGGACTGCGGACTGGATAATGCCAACGTTAAGTTCACCTTGGCCGACCGATGGATTCGAAGCCGATTGCAGCTGACGATACGAGAGGCCAGCAACGCCATCGAGAATTATCGCTTCGACCTGGCGGCCCAAGCGATTTATGAATTCGTTTGGAACGAGTACTGCGATTGGTACCTGGAACTGTCCAAGCCCACGCTTTACGGCGCGGAATCCCCTGACAGCCAGGGATCGACTCCGATCGAGTATGTTTTAGGAACGCGCCAGACGCTGGTCCATGTACTCGAAACCATTCTACGCCTGGCTCATCCGCTGATGCCTTTCATCACCGAAGAAATCTGGCAGCGCGTCGCTCCTTTGGCCGGCAGGAAAGGCACGAGCATCATGCTGCAAGCCTATCCCGAGGTCGACGAAAGCTGGATCGATCCGGAATCCATCGCCGAGATGGAATGGGTCATGAATATCATCTTGGGCGTTCGGCGCATCCGCGGCGAAATGAACATCGCGCCCGGCAAGCCTCTGCCGATCATGATTCAGAATGGCTCCGAACAGGATCGGATTTGGCTGAGCCGCAACCAAGAGTTCATCGTAAAGCTGGCCCGCGTCGAAACCGTAACCTGGCTTTCGGAATCCGAAGCGGCTCCGGAATCCGCCACCGCGCTGGTCGGCGAGATGAAAGTTCTGATTCCCATGAAAGGATTGATCGACAAGGATGCCGAACTGGCGCGGCTGGAAAAGGAGATCCAGCGTTTGTCCAAAGACCTGCCGCGTATCGAGGGCAAGCTGAATGACACCGGCTTTCTCGAGAAAGCCCCCCCTCAAGTCGTCGCCAAGGAGCAAGCGCGCCTTCAAGAGATTCGCGTTAGCCTCGTGGAGTTGCAGGCGCAGGCGGAAAAAATCCGTGCTTTATAGGGGTACCTGTCATCATGCGCGATGATCCGGCCGCAGAAACACCTGAAGACGGTGCAAAGGCGTCAGTCAGCGAAACGTCGGCGGCCAACGTAAGAGAAAGCCCGACAACTCTGGAGGATTGGACCAACTGTCTGCGCGACAAGGAAATGCCTATTTTTTCCCGTACCGCGCAGCGTCTTAATCAAGTCATCGAGGATAAACGTTCGGGAGTATCCGAACTTTCGAAGATCATTCTCGAAGACCCGGGGCTCACGGCCAGGCTGCTGAAGTTCGCCAGCAGTCCTCACTACAACCCCAGCAGCATCCGTCTGGCAACCGTTACACGGGCTATCGTGTTGCTGGGACTCAATGTCATCCGCGAACTGGCACTAGCCTGCTCGTTCATCGAAACGGTTCTGTCCAAACAACGCAAACACCAAGTAAACCGGGAAATCGCCTGTGCCTTGCACAGCGCAGTACAGGCGAAATCACTCGCGATCTTGCTTAACGATCCACGACCAGAGGAAGTATTTGTCGCTGCCCTGCTGCACAACATCGGCCACATCGGCTTTTGGTGCTTCGAACACGATACCGGGGAAAAAATTCAGGTACTGACGGAACAGCAAAAAATACCTGCCGAAAAAGCCGAAAAAACCGTTTTAGGATTTCAACTCATTCATCTCGGCGCCTCCCTCAGCAAAACGTGGGGACTTGGCGGGTTGATCGAAGAGGCATTTTCCGGCAACTCACCCCGCACGGAGTACGTCAAGCTCGGTTATCAAGTCGCCAGAAATTCACCTCAAGGGTGGAACACCGAAGAAATCAGGCGCTGCATTTACCGAATGGCTGAGCTGACGGGAAAGCCGGAACGCCATTTGCTCACGATATTGCAGGATAACGCGGAAAGTGCGATAAGACTCGCCAAGCAATCCGGAGCCCATCAAGTCACACCCTATATCCCCGGCACAGATCGGGGGCCAACGGGCAAACAGCGTCAGACCGATGATCTAGCGCCGAGGGACGACACCAGCCTGATACAAATCATGCAGGACGTGACCAATCTCTTGTGCGGCGAGTTCAACGTGAACCTGGTTCTCGAAATGATCATGGAGGGAATTTATCGGGCTTTAGGCATGGATCGGGTCCTTTTCGCGCTGTTGACGCCCGATCGCAAACGTCTCAAGGAAAAGTTCGCGCTCGGCTGGCCGTCGGTTGAATCGCGCGGACAACTGCAAATCGGCATTGCCGGTTCGTCGCCCAACATTTTTTCGAACGTGCTGGAGAAGAACGAGTATTTTTGGGCTCGCGGTGCCGACACCGAAACACAGCGGTTATTTACCGGAGAGGTCATTGCGCAGTTCGGCCAGCACGACTGCTGCCTCTCCCCGGTCAGCTACGACAAGCGGGTCATAGGACTCTTCTATGCCGACCGCGCGTTCAGCAAAGAACCGATTACCCGTGAGGTTTTCGACAGTTTCCGTCAGTTGACCATGCAGGCCAATATTGCCTTGAAGCTTCTTCAAGCGCGCTGATCCTCACCATCAAGCGGCTCCGTCCGAGCAAACTGGATAAAGCCCATGCATCGACTAATATTATCGAGGCTTTCCAACAATGCGATGCATAGCTGTCCGTAGCATTAAATCTCATGGCAATCACGGCGACGAAATTGCAACTCAGCGGACTGGCCAAAAGCCTGGTCAAGGAAGGGCTGTTGACGGAATCCGATGCACATCTTCATCTCGACAGCGCTCTTCAAAAAAAAACCCATTTCGTAAGCTATCTGGTCGGCAACAAGATTCTCGATAGCCTATCCATTGCATGCGTAGCATCCAAAGAATACGGAATTCCTCTATTCGACCTGGATGCGATATCTCCGGACATGATGCCGACCAGGGCCGTCAGCGAGAAGCTGATCCGCCAGCACCATGTCCTGCCGCTGTTCAAGCGCGGGAACCGCCTGTATCTCGGGCTCGCCGATCCCACCAATCTCCAAGCTCTGGACGAGATCAAATTTCACACCCGGTCCAGCACCGAAAGCGTCATCGTAGAGGAAGACAAACTGACGCGGATGATCGACCAGGCCCTGGAAGCAGCCGACATCTCGTTCAAAGACTTGGTGGATGCCGATCTCGACAATCTCCGGATTACCGGCGGCGATGAAATCGATCAGCCCTCCGAAGGCGAATCCTCGGATATCGATGACGCCCCGATTGTCCGATTAGTCAACAAGTTTCTCCTCGACGCCATCAAGAAAGGCGCTTCCGATATCCATTTCGAGCCTTACGAAAAAAACTTCCGCGTCCGCTTTCGTCACGACGGCATGCTCCACGAGGTCACAAGCCTTCCGGTCAACCTCTCAGGGCGGGTCGCGGCGCGCCTGAAGGTCATGTCGCGAATGGACATCGCCGAGCGGCGCATCCCTCAGGACGGCCGCATCAAGATGGCATTGTCCAGGACTCGCGCCATCGATTTCCGCGTCAATACCTGTCCGACGCTATTCGGCGAAAAAATCGTACTCCGTATCCTCGATCCGACCGCGGCCCAAATCGGAATCGAAAAGCTCGGCTTCGAACCGGAGCAGCAGCAAAACTTCCTGAGCGCCATCAATAAGCCCTATGGGATGATTCTGGTTACGGGGCCCACCGGGAGCGGTAAAACGGTCAGTCTCTACACCGGGCTCAATATCCTGAATACGGCCGACCGCAATATCTCGACGGCAGAGGATCCGGTGGAAATCACCGTGCCCGGCATCAATCAGGTCAATGTCAACGTCAAAACCGGCCTGACTTTTGCCGAGGCGCTCCGGGCATTCCTGCGGCAGGACCCGGACGTCATCATGGTAGGCGAAATTCGCGACCTGGAAACGGCCGAGATTGCGGTCAAAGCCGCACAAACCGGCCACTTGGTGCTTTCCACCCTGCACACCAACGACGCGCCCCAAACGCTCAACCGCTTGATGCAAATGGGCATCCCTGCATTCAACATCGCTTCCTCGGTGTTGCTCATCATGGCGCAACGGCTGGCCAGGCGGCTTTGCGAGCATTGCAAGAAGGAAGAGGACCTCCCTCCGGAGGTTTTGCTGGAGGCCGGGTTTCGAGAAGAAGAGCTGGGCAGTTTTACGGTTTTCGGACCGGTCGGCTGCGATAAATGCGTAAAGGGATACAAGGGCCGCGTCGGCATTTATCAGGTCATGCCCATTTCCGAATCCATCAACCGCATCATTCTGGAGGGCGGGAACGTCCTTCAGCTCGGCGAACAAGCGAAAGCGGAGGGTGTGGCGGACCTGAGGGAATCGGGGCTTCGAAAAATCAAGTCGGGCATTACCAGTCTGGAAGAAATCGACCGCGTCACGCGAGATTAAGTCTTATGGCAAAAGAAGAACTCGTTCTGTTTATTTGGGAAGGCGCCGACCGTACCGGCGGGCGAATCAAAGGGGAACTGTCCGCGCGCACAGAAACTACGGCCAAGGCCGAACTCCGACGCCAGGGCATCAAAGTCATCAAGATCAAGAAAAAGCCCAAACCGCTCTTCAGTGCGCGAAAGAAGAAAATCACGACCAAAGACATCGCCGTATTCAGCCGACAGCTCGCGACGATGATGAGTGCAGGGGTACCGCTGGTTCAAGCCTTTGACATTGTCGGGCGTGGCCACGAGAATCCAAGCATGCAGGAACTGATCATGGGCATCAAGGCCGACGTCGAAGGAGGCAGTCCGCTTGCCGAAGCCTTGGGAAAGCATCCGATTTATTTTGACGAGCTATTCTGCAGCCTTGTGCATGCCGGCGAGCAAGCCGGCGTTCTCGAAACGCTGCTGCACAAGATAGCGGAATACAAGGAAAAAACCGAATCGCTGAAGGCCAAGATCAAAAAAGCCTTGACTTATCCCACAGCCGTCATCGTGGTTGCCTGTATCGTAACGGCCATCCTGCTGATCTTCGTGGTACCGACGTTCGAGGAATTGTTCAAGGGTTTTGGCGCGGACCTCCCGGCATTTACTCAAATGGTCATCGAGATGTCCCGGTTTCTACAGGCATCGTGGTATATCGTATTGGGAGTTCTCGTTGCCGTCGGCTTTGTGTTCGTGAAGCTCAAACAGCGCTCGGCCGCGTTCAATCAGGCCCTCGATAGATTTTCCCTGCACATACCGGCGATCGGCACCATTCTGCATAAGGCGGCGATTTCCCGTTTCGCCCGGACCTTGGCCACCATGTCGGCAGCCGGCGTCCCCTTGGTCGAGGCACTGAAGTCCGTGGCAGGTGCTACCGGTAATATCATTTATTCCAATGCCGTCCTTCGGATGCGAGACGAAGTCGCCACCGGACATCAGCTTCAACTGAGCATGCGACAGGCAAACCTGTTTCCCAACATGGTCATACAAATGGTCGCAATCGGAGAGGAATCCGGCTCTTTGGACAGCATGCTCGCCAAAGTGGCGGACTTCTACGAGGAGGAAGTGGACAACGCCGTCGATTCGCTAAGCAGCCTTCTTGAGCCCATGATCATGGCGTTCCTGGGCGTCGTTGTCGGCGGTTTGGTGGTCGCCATGTACTTGCCGATATTCAAGCTCGGCTCAGTCGTCTGATCGAGGAAATTCCGAGGTGGCGCCACTCATCCAGTTATTGGCCGAAAATCCAGCTTTGTTCTTGACCGTCATCGGCGTTCTGGGGCTCGTGGTCGGCAGTTTCCTGAACGTAGTCATTCACCGCTTGCCGATAATGCTGGAAAAAACCTGGCGGCGGGAGTGTAAAACCTATCTCGATCTCGAACCCGAATCGGAGCCGGACGAGGCCTACAATTTGCTCGTTCCGGGTTCACGTTGTCCACAGTGCAATCGGCCGATCCGCGCTTGGGAAAACATCCCGGTCGTCAGTTACCTACTGCTTAGAGGACGATGTGCCGGGTGTCGAATACCAATCCCCTTTCGCTACCCGGCCATCGAAGCGCTGACCGCCGCGATTTCTGTCGCCGTTGCCTGGCACTTCGGTTTCACTTGGCAAACCGCATCGGCACTGATCCTCAGCTGGAGTCTAGTTTGCTTGAGTTTTATCGACTTCGATCGTCAACTGCTTCCCGATGCGATTACCTTACCTATCCTATGGGCAGGACTGTTTCTTAGCCTGTTCAACATTTTTACAGACAGCTCCTCGAGTATACTGGGGGCCATCTTCGGCTATCTAAGCCTTTGGCTGGTATACCACTTGTTCAGGATCGCGACCGGCAAAGAAGGGATGGGATACGGCGATTTCAAACTGCTCGCCATGCTCGGCGCGTGGTTGGGATGGAGCCTTTTGCCGACCATAGTGCTGCTCTCATCCTTGGTCGGGGCCATCATCGGGATAGCCATGATCGCCGTTCTCAGGCACGACCGCAGCATTCCCATACCATTCGGCCCTTATTTAGCCATTGCCGGATGGATTGCCCTGCTGTGGGGCCATGACATAAACGCCGCTTATATGCGTTTCGCGGGAATTTCCGGCTGAGCCCCCATCATGCTTGTCATCGGTTTGACCGGCGGAATCGGTTGCGGTAAAAGCACGGTTGCCAGATTATTCGCCGCCAAGGGCGTTCCAATTCTGGACGCGGACGTCATCGCCCGCGAGTTGGTCGAACCGAATCGACCGGCATTCGAGGCGATCAAGCAGCACTTCGGGGCTGCGATTCTAAGAGATGGCTGTCTCGATCGGGCAAGATTGCGAGAACTCGTCTTTTCCGATCCCGAAGAAAAACGCTGGATCGAGACACTGCTGCATCCCCTGGTGTATTCCGAGATCGGCCGACGAATAGCGACTCTTTCGGCACCTTACTGTATCGTGGTCGTTCCCCTGCTTCTGGAAACCGGCCAAAGGCATTTCGTGGATAGATTGCTGGTCGTCGATTGTTCAGAAGAAACGCAACGGCAGCGCGTCAGGCTCCGCGATGGATTGAGCGATAGGGAAATCGAGAAAATCATGGCGTCCCAAGCCAGCCGCGCCGAACGGCTGGAAGCAGCAGACGACGTGCTCGAGAACATGGTCGATGAAGCTGCTCTATCGGACCGTATCGAAGAATTACACCAACTCTATCTCGCACTCGGTGGGCAGTAATCCGAATAATTCTTACACAAGAGCAAGCGCAAAAGGTAGTATTGACTAATCTCCGGGATAAACGAAAATGGTGTCCGCCAACGGACACCCTTTCATAAATCCTGGATCGGATTGTTTATTATGCTATCGATTGCCGAAATTCCCGCCTTGAGCGATTCCATTATTTACGAGTTCCCGCTAAATGAGCGCATACGCGTATTCATGAGGCTTGAGCAACTCTTTCAGCAGCTTGACCATTTCATGGCCGGCAATTCGATTTGGGACAGTCGGGCAGTCATTTCAACGCTGCTGGATGTCCTAACGCTCTTTAGCCGCAATGATCTGAAGTCGGAAACATTAAAGGAGTTGGATCGCCATGCTGCGGTGCTGACGCGAATGGCGCACAATCAAGACATCGATCACGCTAAGCTGGATAAGGTCCTGACGAAGCTCGATAAATTAAGCAAAGAGCTTTATGCGGTTCCCGGCAAGCTCGGCCTCTCTCTGATGGAAAACGAGCTTTTCAAGAGCATCTCTCAGCGCAGCACCATTCCGGGCGGAACTTGTTCTTTCGATTTACCGGCCTTTCATTACTGGCTTAAACTCGACGACCACACACGCCGGCACGATCTCGAAAGTTGGTTGGAGCCGTTTCGTCTCATACGCTCGGCTATCGATATTTTGCTGAATTTCATACGGACCAGCGCCGCACCGACCGATGAACAGGCTAGCGGCGGCTTCTTTCAGAAAAGCCTGGACCACACCCTGCCGTTTCAACTGCTACGCGTAGGCGTGAGGCGTTCGCAACCTTATTTTGCGGAAATCAGCGGAGGCAAGCACCGGTTCACCGTGCGCTTCATGATTCCCGACACGGTTGAACGGCCGACCCAATGCCAAGACGATATTACTTTCCAGTTAACCTGCTGCTTATTGTGACGAGCGAGTTTGTCCGACGCACTTTCATATAAAATCGTTAAATGTCCTCGTTGTCGAAAGCCAGTCGCCTGGAGCGAAACCCATCGGTTTAAGCCATTTTGCAGCGAGTACTGCAAATTGATCGATCTAGGCGAATGGGCCTCAGCGTCCTATGCCATAGCGGGTGAGCCGGCGGATCCCGACTCGCCGGACACGGAAACACCGCTATCGAGCGACTATTCGGGTTACCTGCCTGATCCATAATCTTGCGGACAGCCTATCATCCGCGAAACGGCCGTATTCATCGGGCTTTTGGGGGCACCTGAGCGGTCAAATGCCGTTTCCCGGATCATGGAACATTGTCCTTGAAAACTCGTCCTAAACCCTCATATTACAAGCGCCTGTTTCAGATCAAACGAGGAGTTTTCCATGCCTATCTATGAATACCAATGCAAATCGTGCGGCCACGAATTCGAAGCCATCCAGAAAATCAGCGACGATCCTTTGAAAGAATGCCCCGCATGCGGCGATCTCGAATTGAATAAATTGGTATCGGCCGCCGGTTTCCGACTGAAGGGGGGTGGCTGGTATGAAACGGACTTCAAGGGCGGAAAAGACAAGAAAAAGAACCTGGCCGGCGACACTTCCGACGGTAAATCGGATTCGTCGACGGCCAAGAAGGAAACCCAAAAGTCGACTGCGGATGCGGCCTCGTAAACTTGTACATCGATAGCCAGACCCGTAATATTTTCGTTTTTGTCGTTCGAATTTAGAGATATAGCAATGCGTAGCCACAGATGTGGAGAATTGACGGAAAGCCATTTGAATCAGGACGTGGACCTCTGTGGCTGGGTTCACCGCCGCCGCGACCACGGCGGCGTGATATTTATCGATCTCCGCGACCGAGAAGGCCTTGTTCAGGTCGTATTCGATCCCGATTATGCGGAAGCCTTCAAGCTGGCAGAGACGGTTCGCAGCGAATACGTGCTTAAAGTGCACGGCACGGTTCGCCTCCGCCCCGCCGGCACGGAAAACCCGAATTTGCCGACGGGCAAAATCGAGGTTCTGGCTACGCGGTTGGAAATCCTCAACAAAGCCGAAACGCCCCCGTTTCCGTTGGAAAGCGAAATCGAAGTCAGCGAGGAAACCCGTCTGCGTTTCCGCTACATCGATTTGCGCCGTCCGGTGATGCAGCATCGCATGAAGATGCGGCGCGACGTTGTACGCTTTCTAAGACAATTTCTTGATCATCACGGGTTCTACGAGATCGAAACTCCTTTCCTGACCAAAGCGACCCCGGAGGGCGCGCGGGATTATCTGGTCCCGAGCCGAACTCACCCGAACCACTTCTTCGCCCTGCCGCAGTCTCCGCAGCTGTACAAACAGCTGCTGATGATTTCCGGCATGGATCGCTATTATCAGGTGGTACGCTGCTTCCGGGATGAGGATCTTCGCGCCGATCGCCAGCCGGAGTTCACGCAGCTCGACATCGAAACCTCCTTCATGGACGAAAGCCAGATCATGTATCTCATGGAGGACATGATTCGGCAGCTGTTCACCGACGTTTTGCACGTCGAGTTGCCCAATCCCTTCCCCCGGTTGACTTATGCGGAAGCCATGCAACGCTACGGTTCGGACAAGCCGGATTTGCGCATCCCGCTCGAATTGGTCGATATCGCGGACTTGGTCGCACAAGCGGAATTCAAAGTGTTCGCCGGTCCCGCCAAGGATCCAGATGGGAGAGTCGTGGCGCTTAAACTCCCCGGCGGCGCCAATTTGTCCCGCAAGGAGATCGACGATCTGACCCAGTATGTCGCCATATACGGCGCCAAGGGCCTAGCCTACATTAAGGTCGTCGACCGCAGCGCCGGAGTCGAAGGCTTGCAATCGCCGATCGTCAAATTCCTTCCTGCGGAAGCCGTGCGCGGCATCCTAGATCGAGTCGAGGCGGAAACCGGCGACATCATTTTCTTCGGCGCCGACAAAACCAAAATCGTCAACGAAGCGATAGGCGCCCTGCGCCTGAAGCTAGGCCAAGACCGCGGACTCGTGGACAAAGGCTGGAAGCCGCTATGGGTGGTCGATTTTCCCATGTTCGAATGGGATGAAAAGGAAGCCCGTTGGTTCGCACTGCACCACCCGTTTACCGCTCCGAAATGCAGCCTCGAGGAGCTTCAGTCCGATCCCGGCCGCGCCCTTTCCCGAGCCTACGACATGGTGCTGAACGGCACTGAAATCGGCGGTGGCTCCATACGTATCCACCGTACCGACATGCAGAAAGCCGCGTTTGAGCTGCTCGGGATCGGAGATGAAGAGGCCCAACAAAAATTCGGTTTCCTGCTCAATGCGCTCCGGTATGGAGCGCCGCCTCATGGCGGCTTGGCCTTCGGTCTGGACCGGCTGGTTATGCTTATGAGCGGCGCGACATCGATACGCGAAGTCATGGCCTTCCCCAAAACTCAATCGGCCTGGTGCCCGATGATCGACGCTCCGGCCATGGTCACCGACGCTCAGCTCCGCGAACTCGGTATACGCCTTCGCCGTCCGCAAGAGGGAGAAAAAGGCGAAACGACTTAATAACAAGGAGGCGCGATAGGCGTTCGGGATTACCCCCGAATAGCGGCAGAGCTGTCGCGCCGAAGCACGCCCTGGGTTTCGCTTGCAAAAGCCGACCGAGGCGGCGTTGCTCCTTCAATTGCAAACGTCGCTTTAGTCGCGACCTGTTTCCTTACGCTCGCCGGCCGGTTCGCGGCTGAGCCGCCCGCGCCGCCCACCGTCTTCGTGCCCCTTCGACCGAGCTCAGGGCAGGCCCTTCCGACGGGGCTGAGGACAGGCAAGGCCATCTAACCGGCCTAACGCACGGTCCGCAGCTCCAACTGCCGTTTCCAGGTACAACTTATCCATTGTCCTATCGCCGTCCGGCAACACCTAAACCCTCGGCTCCATCGAATACCCGTTCGTCGTGGTTACTCCTGGAGCTAACTCTGTCGCAAGCCCCCACCAAAACTTTCCGCAAATACACTCGCATCGCTCGCGCCGAAGGCATGAACCCTTCACAGTGATGGCCGAAGCCATACGCATCCAATTAACAGCCCCATCTTGTCGCAAAACTGTGACACTACCGATGACCTTTACGCTTGAGGGACGGCACGATTTCTCCCATTGCCCCGACGAAAACGCGTTCGGACGCACGCTAGACAGAAAAACGCGTTGATTCAAGCGCATTCGACCGGTTGCAGCCAGCTCTCACGAGCGATGTCGTCTTGCAGCGACTCAACGCTTTCCAAAACGAGCGAAACTGGAACAAATCCGCTGCCGGAAGACCTCTTTTTGAGCGTAATCAAACAAAAACATCATACCCTCGCAACCCTTTCCCATCGATTCAAGAGCTGTGTCCAGACTCCCAACCCCGAAGCTCAAAGCGACGGTATCCGCGGTATACGCTGTAATCACGGCCTTTCTGCGCGTAGGTCCAAAGACCGCACTTCTCGCAGGACTGGACCGAAAAACGATGATGGTCCAGGTTTTGCTTTACATGGTTCGTACACGGTAAATATTTCGACCCCGCTGGAAACAGGATTAGGAGTTTAGGAGTTCATGATTTTACGGAGAATTGTGGATAGAAAGATTTGGTTGAGATCGCTGCCGCTGAGTGCGCACGCGATTTTGGCGTTGTTGAGTGCATGCGACAGTCAGTTCGCGTCCGACAAAACGACCCAAATCGTGGCCCGTGTTAACGGAGATGACATTTCCGTCGGTCAGCTCGATGTTCTCCTCTCTGGTTCGGCCACGCGCCCCGATAGTGAAGTCGGAAGCATTTGGGAGAAGAGCATCGACAGCCTGATAAACCAACAACTTCTTTCAAAACAAGCGATCGAAAAGCATCTTGACCGTGATCCCCGTGTCACGCTTGCTACAGCGATGGCTGAGCGTCAGGTTCTCGCGCAGGCCTACCTCGATCATATTGCTCAAGCGGTTGCCAAACCGGACCCCGCTGAAATCAGCGCTTTTTACAAATCCCATCCTCAACTGTTCGAAAAGCGCAAGATCTACGAACTCCAGCAAATATCTATCCCCCTAACGCCTGAAAACAACAAGCTTATTGACTCGCGCCTAAAGCAGCCCGTGCGGTTCAACGCCCTGTCAAAATGGCTGCACGAGCAAAATATTCCCCATACCTTACAAACGGTAATACGTCCTGCCGAACATCTACCCTTGGAGAAACTAGACGAATTTGATCGCCTAAACAAAGGAGATGCCGTTTCGTTCAAGGCGGGAGATGAGTTTCTCGTGTTGCAATTGTTGACGGTCAAAGAAGCTCCCCTCGATCACGATAAGGCCACTCCCCTGATCGAGTCCTTCCTCACAAACCAGCGGCGGATAACGCAGATAAACCGTGAATTGAGCCGGCTCCGGGAGACTGCAACCGTAGAGTATTTTGGCGGCATGGAACCTTCCGGCAATACCCTATCGCCCACCGACAGCGGCGCTGAATTTATATCGAATAACATTCCTCCATTTAAAACCCAATAATGGACTGATAATAAGCCAACTTACGCTTCGCCTAGCTGATCGATATTGGATTTCATAAGAATACGAGCATCCAGTTCTGTTTTCTTTAGACGCATCACATGGGGGTTTTATATGAGCTTAAGACAGATTCTAAACGTCTCTTACAGAATAATTTTTTGCCTGTTGTTCATCTGGTTTAAAGGAGCATCTGCGGAGAACTTCAGTGATTATCCTTCAACTTTCGGCACGCCTTATCATGACAAAGAAAGGAACCACGCTATCGATAAGTCTAGCGCTCATATACCACCTTCCGGTAAAGCAGGCTTTGCTGAAACCTCCTTCTTCGGCATAGCCAAAAGCTCCTATCGCCTCCTATCTTCTGTCAACGTAAACGCCATCCGCTTTGCCCTTGACATACCGGGCCGAAAATCCAAGAACGGCTGGAATGAATCTGAAATAACATTCCAAGGAATGCAAGAGCTTTCTCTTGATGCCATGGCCGTCGACCGCTACAAGAAAAATCGAAAAGAGGACATGTACGCTGGTTATGCCTCGCCCGCACCCGACACAGAAACCTGGCTCATGATATTGGTCGGAATTACCTTGATCGGATTGCAGGTTATACGCGGCAACAAGAAAGCCGAACCCATTTATTCTTCTCTGCATTAACGTCACCCTACGACAGCTACCCTATTTCGCTGATCTTAGGAGAAAAAGGCTTGCAGGCAATCGACCGACCTTCAGTTCTATTAGTCAAGAGTCTTCTAAATCCAATTGTGATCGTCGGGTGTTTTATCTTGACGATCCACTTTTATGGATTAAAGATCGAAAAGCATTACTTTTTGCTATTAGTAATAACATTTTTGATCGCCTCGCTAATTTTTGACGAAATAGACCTGGAACTAGACTTCAAATCGAGTCTCTTGCGTTCGTTCGGCAATATTTTCGCTCGTTGGACCTTTTTATTCGGTTTCCTGGCGATATTGGGTTTTGCCGCAAAAATGTCGGACGACTTTTCGAGAAAGCTTCTGTTGACTTGGTTTGTCGCCACGCCGTTGGTGCTCATTGCGGTACAACTATTGGCTCGTCGTGCATTGCAATCGGCGGTCTCGCAGGGCGATGCCCAACGCAGAGCAATCATTGTCGGGGTAAACGAGCTCGGCCTTAAATTAGCGAGACAGTTCGAGTCCGCGCCTTATTTGGGAATCAGCTTCGCCGGTTTCTTCGACGACAGGAGTCCGGAGCGTCTAGGCGTGAGCCACATCAATCTATTGGGAAAGATGAACGAGGTGGCGGAGTTCGTCCGAACTAAATCCATTCACCTCATCTATATCGCGTTACCGATGATGGCTCAGCCGCGGATTTTCGATCTTCTCGATAAACTCAGAGATACCACGGCATCCATTTACTTCGTTCCCGATATTTTTGTCTTCGATCTCATTCAAGCACGATTTGGGAATATAAACGGCATTCCGGTAGTGGCTGTCTGCGAATCACCGTTTTATGGTGTCAACCGGGTCATGAAGCGTATCGTCGATATCCTTTTTGCATCGATCATTCTGATTTTGATTTCCCCATTGATGCTTGCGATAGCCATCGGGGTCAAGCTGAGTTCGCCCGGTCCCGTCATTTTCAAGCAGCGTCGTTACGGCCTCGACGGCGAGGAAATCAAAGTCTACAAATTCCGAACGATGACGGTCTGCGAGGACGGTCATAACGTTCGACAGGCGAGTAAAACCGATAATCGAATTACCCGTTTCGGCCGATTTCTGCGTAAGACATCTCTGGACGAATTGCCGCAATTTATCAATGTATTGCAGGGGCGTATGAGTATAGTCGGGCCTCGTCCGCATGCCGTGGCTCATAACGAACTGTACCGCACTCAAATCAAAGGTTACATGATCCGTCACAAGGTAAAACCGGGTATTACCGGATGGGCGCAGGTCAATGGTTTCCGGGGAGAAACCGACACGTTGCAGAAAATGAAAGCCCGAATCGAGTTCGATCTCGATTATTTGCGGAACTGGTCGCTGTCTCTGGACCTGTGGATTATTTTGAGAACCGCCGGTGTCTTTCTCAAACAGGACACCGCTTACTGATCGGAAGAATATAAGGGCGCGCGTAGATTCTCATTATTTGGACTTTTGGATTCAGCCTTATTTTCGAACTTTATTCACTAAAACATGTTCAGACCCTTCGGTATTTGCCCGCATTTTTTTATCGGCTTGATCGGTTTGCTGATCCTATCGACTTCGCAGGCCGATTATTTGCTCGGCCCCAACGATGTCGTACGCATTGCGGTTTACGGCAACGAGGATCTCGCCACCGAAACCCGTGTCTCGGATAGCGGAAAAATCACGTTTCCGCTCCTCGGGGAAATCGAATTGGGCGGTTTATCCGTCGGAGAAGCGGAAGCTCGCGTCGAAACCCTTCTTTCAGAACGAGGTTACGTACGCAATCCCCAGGTAAACATCACGGTGCAGGAATACCGCAGTCACGAAGTGGCCGTATTGGGATTCGTGAACAAACCCGGACGTTTCGCCCTGGATACCGCGAGCACGGTCACTCAGTTGATCGCGCTGGCGGGAGGCGTGAATCCGCAAGGAGACGATCGGACCATCGTGACCCGAACTCGGAATGGGCAAACCTACCGCGAAGAGCTGAATCTCAAAGAACTGCTCGAGGAAGGAAAAGCGTCGGAAGACATTTTCGCCGAAGACGGAGACGTCATATTCGTGCCGCGTGCCCCGGTTTTTTACATCCACGGCGAAGTGCAGCGCCCCGGCGCATACCGTTTGGAGCGGAACATGTCCGTCGCTCAAGCGATTTCATTGGGCGGAGGCGTGACTCCTCGCGGCAGCCTGCGCAGCATCACGATCAAGCGGAGATCCTCGGAAGATCAGTTGACGACGCTCGATGCGGAGTTGGATGAACTGATCGAAAAGGACGATGTGATCTATGTGGACGAACGATGGTTTTAGCGAATCTTCCCGGAAGCAAAGGCATGCCTTCGTCCTCGGCATGGATTTCATGGATTGGTAACCAGATATGAATTTGAATCAGTTCCTGCAGATTCTATGGGCACGGCTGTGGGTGCTCGTTCTTACGCCGCTGGCGGCTGCCCTGACGGTCCTCGCGATAAGCCTGATACTGCCGAAGGCGTATACCGCCACGTCGACCCTCGTCGTCGATTACAAGGGCGTGGACCCCATTACCGGCATCGCGGTGCCGGCGCAGCTGATGCCGGGTTACATGGCCACCCAAGTCAACATCATCGGCAGCCATAACGTGGCGCTCAAGGTCGTCGATCGACTCAAGCTGGCCGATCTGCCGGAATCGAAGGAACGGTTCGAGCAAGAAGCGAAGGGAACGGGCGACATTCGCGACTGGCTGGCCGATCAGTTGCTGAAAAAACTGGAGGTTCAACCGTCGCGGGAGAGCAGCGTTATTCAAGTAAGTTATTCGGATGTCGACCCGACGCTCGCCGCCGCGCTGTCCAACGCATTCGCGGAAAATTACATCGCGACCAACCTGGAACTCAAGACCGAGCCGGCGCGCCAGAATGCCGCTTGGTTCGAGCAGCAAATCAAGGGTTTGCGGGAAAACCTGGAGAAAGCCCAGGCCAGTCTGTCCGAATACCAGCAGGAAAAGGGCATCGTCGCTCTCGACCAACACTGGGACGTAGAAAACAGCCGGCTGGAAGAGCTCTCCAAGCAGCTGGTGGCCGCTCAGTCGCACACCTACGATCTGATCTCCCGCCGCAATCAATTGGAAGCGGCAGGCAGCGCCTTCTTGCCGGAAACCTTACCGGATGTGCTTGCCAATTCCGTGGTTCAGGATCTGAAGGCGAAACTGGCGCTAGCCGAGACCAGACTTGCCGAAATCGGAGAGAAATACGACATCAACCATCCCATCCATCAGCAAGCCGTGGCCGAAGCCGGCAGCCTCAAACGCAAGTTGGCAGCCGAGACAAAAACCATCCTTCACAGCCTGAATACCGCGGTGGACATCGCGCGCATGCGCGAAAACGAGCTCAGAACGGCGCTCGGCGCGCAAAAGGCACGAGTACTGGAACTCAACAAGCAGCGGGACGAACTCGCGGTACTGACCCATGAAGTCGAACATGCCCGGCAGTCTTACACAGCCGCTTTGCAACGGTTCAATCAGACGCGCCTCGAAAGCGAGGCCAACCAAACCAATGTCGCCGTCTTGAATCCCGCCAAACCGCCGTTGCGGCCGTCGCGGCCGAAAGTGCTGCTGAACGTCGCGGTAGCGGCTTTTCTAGGCGTCATTCTGGCGGTCAGCTTCGCTTTGCTGCTGGAATTGCTCGATCGCCGCGTGCGCTCCCCGGAAGACTTGAGCATCACACTCGGACTCCCCGTGCTAGGGGTTTTGACCGATGCGAAATTACGCCATCCGAAATGGCGTTTGGCTTTCTCCAAAACTCCGGTCTGAAGCCGCCATGAAACCGGTAGGCTTCGATTGCCAAGGCCGCACGCAAATCTTCCAGCCGTCGCCCCGATGGCAGGGACGAAACGCCCATCTCTCATTGCCCAACGAGATCTTTTTATGACACAAACCCCGGCGCTCAAGATTAACCCGGAACCCATCGGCGCCGAACGCCGGATCGGACAAATCCTGCGGGAATCGGGCAGGCTCTCGCCGCTCGATGCGGAACGGGTGCTGCATCTCCAGAGAGAAACCGGGCTGCGTTTCGGCGAGGCCGCACTGCGGCTTGGATTGATTTCCGAAGAAGACATCAACCGAGCGATTTCGGAACAGTTCGATTACCGCTATTTGAAGCCGGGACAGGGAAATTTCAGCACTCGACTGATTGCCGCGTATCAGCCGTTCAGCCACCAGATGGAGGTGTTCCGCGCCATACGCAGTCAGCTGATGCTGCGCTGGCACGGCGATGGGAGCAAAACCCTGGCCGTAACCAGTCCTCGTCGCGGAGAGGGGCGCAGTTATGCCGTGTCGAACCTTGCCGTCGTATTTTCGCAACTGGGACAGCGAACGCTGCTCGTAGATGCCGATCTGCGCAACCCGAGCCAGCACGACATTTTCGCTTTGGGCCGCAACGGCATGGGCTTGTCCGATCTGCTAGTGGGTCGCGGCGGCGGCGAATGCATCCGCCGCATCGTGGAATTCGCCGATCTATCGGTGCTTCCGGCCGGCACACTTCCGCCCAATCCGTTGGAATTGCTCAGCCGCGGCGCATTCGATGCGCTTCTGAGGGACTTCTCGGCGGCATACGACATCGTTCTTCTGGATACGCCCGGCGGAATTGCCAGCAGCGACGCCCAAACGGTCGCCGCGCGCGCCGGCGCATCCCTGCTGATCGTGAGAAAGCATGTAACCCCCTTCTCCGAAACCGATTTTCTCCGGCAAATGCTGACCGCCGTCGGCTGCCGGATCGTGGGCGCGGTACTCAATGAGTTTTGAAGATCGATTGCGCCGAACGCCGGACGGGAGGGGAGCCGAACATGGCGTTTAGACGCATGTTTCTTCTCGCGCAACTGGTGTTGGTCCTCAATATGGGACATTTGCTCGGCCTGGCCAACGCCAATCCCGTCGAGAAACTGTTTTTAATCCTGGCGGGACTGGTTTTCACGCTCACCCGCAAGCGCATTCCGGCCAACCTCGTGTTGATGGGCTTCATCATCCTCGTCAGCTTCGTCTGCGGTCTTCTCAGCGAGTTCGACGCCTTTTCCTGGAACCGATACGCGCGAAGCCTGGTGAGTCTCATCGCTTTTCTGCTTTTTTTTACGGCTTTTCCGGAACAGCGAGACCGGGAGTTCATATTGCTGATCGCAGCCCTCATTCCGCCGGTCTCGGTGTTGCTCGGAACGATTTACGAGGCAGTGGGCATCAGTTATCTATGGATGACGGATTATCTCGGCACCCGCCGGCTCGCCGGCAACATGGGACCGGCATTTCTCGGGGGAGCCGGCGTTACCGGCGCCGTGGCGGCCAGTTACCTCGCCCTGCAGCAGCGTTCGCGTTATCTCCTGCTTGCCCTCGTCAATGCCGGAATCACCATGCTCACGGCTTCCCGTATGCCGTCGGCGCTCGCGCTCGGCGTTACCGGCGCGATGCTGTTCATGGAAAGCCGGTCCGCGGTGTTCAGAATCTTGATGGTTCTTTACGGCTGCGTCGTGGTAGCCGGACTTTTCTACCTCATGGGAGACCAACTGATGACCCGCGTGTCGTCCGAGGCGATGAGCGGCCGCGACATCATTTGGAACGAACTGAAAGCCTACGTACACCGCTTTCCCTATTTCGGCGTCGGCTTGGGACACCAGATGGATATCCTGTCCGCTAGAACGTCCACCACGACGCACACGGTCGCCGCGCACAACGAATATCTTCGGTTCACCGTGGAGGTCGGCTATGTCGGCTCATTGCTCATGGGCTGCGCCTTCATAGCCATGCTGGTGAACCTGCTGCGCGATCCTCTTGTGACGAAAAAGTGGGCTTTTCTGATGGTCGCTGCGGCTTTCTTCGTTTATTCGTCAACCGACAACACATTCAGCGTGCCTCAAATCTTCATGGCGCTGGTGGTTGCCTTCTTCGGTTCCTGCGACCGCCGCGAACCGGTTCCGCCATCTCCCGAATCGTACAGTCCTCAACCGTTTCGGACGGCCGAGCCCGCCCTCGACCCGCCGCACAGGGTCTGACCCAGGACATCGCCAAAGTTTCACCTCAAAAAAGCAAGTATCCAGGAGAAACGTCAAAGATGAATCTCGGCAAACTCAGATGGGTCCGATTGTACCTGGTCAAATTCAAGCGCCTTTGGCTGGTGAAGGTCTTTCGCATGGATATCCATCCATCCAGCCAGTTTTCGCTGTCGACCAAATTCGATCTGACCAATCCCAAGGGGATCCACGTGGGCGAGGAGTCCTACATCGCTTTCGACGTCGCCATTCTCGCGCACGACCTGACCCGCGGCTTTCATACTCACACCCGGATCGGACGCCGGTGTTTCGTGGGAGCGAGAAGCATCATTCTGCCTGGGATCACGATCGGGGACGAAAGCATCGTGGGAGCGGGCTCGGTGGTCACGCGCGACGTGCCGCCCCGGACGGTCGTAGCAGGCAATCCGGCCCGCGTCATCAAAACCGACATCGTGGTGGCAGGTCCCTTCGGTCGCCTGGAAGGGGCCGACGCAAGGCAAGGTCGCATGATGGCGGAAAACGATTTCGCTTAACGACCGCAAACGAAGATCGCATTCGAGAGGAGCGAAAAAATGACCATTCACCGGGGGTTTAAATGCCAAGTTGTCTAATGATTGTCGAAAACCTTCCGCTGCCGCTGGACCGGCGGTCGTGGCAGGAGGCGACCGCACTGCGCGACGCCGGTTGGGAGGTTACGGTGATCTGCCCGGCCACCGAAAGGCACCCGGAACGGGAAATCGTGATCGACGGCATCCGGGTCTACCGCCATCCCCTGCCCCTGGAAGCCAGCGGCGCATTGGGCTTCTTATTGGAATACGGCGCGGCGCTGTTCCACGAAACGCGTTTGGCCTTCAAAGTGTTTCGACGCCACGGTTTCGACGTCATCCACATCGCCAATCCGCCCGATCTTTTGTTCCTGGTTGCCCTGCCCTATAAAGCGCTCGGCCGGCCGCTGATCTTCGATCATCACGACATCTGTCCGGAGCTCTACGAATCCAAGTTCAAGAAACGCGGCCCGATGCACGCCCTGCTGCGACTCTTCGAAAAACTGACCTTCCGGTTTTCGGACGTGGTCATCTCGGCCAACGAAACGTTCAAGGAACTGGCCATAAATCGGGGCGGCAAGTATCCCGACGATGTTTTTACCGTGTACGGCGTGCCGGACCTTACTAAGTTCAAACGGGTGCCGAAAACCGACGTGGAAGACACGATCACGGTCGGATACGTAGGGGTCATGGGCGCTCAGGATGGGGTGGACAACCTGATTCGTGCCGTTGCGGCGCTGCGCAACGAATCCGGGCTGCCGCGATTCACTTGCAGATTCGTCGGCGCCGGCCCCGAGCTTGCCTCGCTGAAAGCACTGGCCCAGTCGTTGGGCGTAGCCGATGTCTGCCAATTCACGGGTTTCCTGTCCGGGGAAGCGCTGTTGGCCGCCCTATCCAGCTTCGACATCGGCGTCATTCCCGATCCTTACGACACGTACAACGACAAAATCAGCATGTGCAAGGTGTTCGAATACGCTACCTTGGGGATGCCTATCGTCGCCTTTGAACTAGCGGAGACCAAGCGCCTCCTCGGGGATGCGGCCCGTTACGCGCCCGACCATACGCCCGAGGGGCTGGCATCCGCCCTGGCGGCTCTCCTGAAAGACGAGTCCTTGCGCCGGAACCATGCCGAGCGCGCCTTGGAGCGGGCCCGCACGCACTTTCGCTGGCCCGACCAGGTCTCCAGCCTTCTGGCCGCCTACGATCGCGCGCTGATGCGTCGCGCCGGTCGGCGCGCTTCGTCCAGCGAAGCGCGCACTCTCCGGAGCGAGCGCTCATGAACGCCGTTCCCGCGACCGAGCAAGGGCGCTACGCGGAGGTGGACGCCCTGCTCTTCACCACCAACGATAGTGCGGGCGGACGTCACGACGAACTGGAGCGCATGGTCCGGAGCGTAGAGCGCGCCATAGCGACGTCCGGCCTTCGGGTCGTTCAATACCTGTTGCTGCAGCGGCACGCTCCCGGCCAGCCGCCGCCCGCTCTGCCGGACTATATCCGGGTAACGACCATTCCCGATCGAGTTTCGCTCTCCAAGGCGCGGAATCTCCTCCTGAGCTCGGCGCGCGAAGACGGCATGTTCGAGCGATCATTGATGGTCGCTTTCCCCGACGACGACGCCTGGTACCCGGAGGGCACGCTGGAAGCCATGCTGGCTTTGTTCGGGGGAGACGCCTCGCTCGATCTCGCGATCTGCCGGTATTCCTCCACGCCTTCGACGCTCTCCGCCCTGCCTTCGGAGCTGCGCGCCGCGCGGCCGGCGAGCGCCAGGGCATTCGTTGCCAATGCCTCGTCCAATACGCTGTTCATGCGCGCCTCTCGCGCCGCTCAAACGGGGTATTTCGACGAGTCCCTGGGGGTCGGAGCGCCGATCAACGGCGGAGAAGACCTCGATTACGCCCTGCGCGCCTATGTCGCCGCCGGGGAAAAAGCCGTCTGGTTCGACGCCTCTCTGGTCGGGCACCGCGACCCTCATCGTTGGTTGATCGGACATTACTATGCCGGCAGCCTGTACGCGCTGTCTCGAAGCGCGGCCTCGAGCCGGGCGGTCGCCTTGCAGGCGGTGCGAAAAGTGTTGGTGGGCATCTATCTGCTGCTTCGCCGCGAGCTGGCCTGGCCCGCTTTTTCACGGGCGCTGAGACTCGCCCAGGCGGCCCGATGCAGCCAACCGGCGCGCTCGTGACGAAGCCCATGAGAAAACGGTTCGAAGCGGCTGTAACGGAAATCGTGCCCAGCGGCGACCGGCTTCGCGATACGCGCCGTCCGACGCAAGCTTCTCCACGAACCGGATACGGCGTCGCACGGCGGTGGCGATGGTGGGTAACGGCCGCGGCGGCCTCAGTGTTGGCCGCCGCGATCGCCTGGGCCGGCTTTCTGAGATTTAAACCCACGGTAGCCTTGCCGGGTCTTACGCCTATCCCGGTCGAGGCGCACCCGATCGCCGAGTTTTCAAAAATTGAGATCGCGGAAACCGCAGCGTCGCCGCTGGTCTTTCGGGGCGGCTTGGTGCTCGAATCCGGCGCCCCGCATTTCGGCGGAATTTCCGGCCTGCGGATGACGGACCGCGGCCATGGGTTTGCGGCAGTCACCGATGCCGGCTATTGGGTACAAGGCCGTCTCTTGTACGACCGGGGCCGTCCGAGCGGCGTCGCCGATGTGGTGATGGCGTCGGTTCTTGGGCCCGAAGGAAAACCACTCCGAGAAAACGGCAAGGGCGACATCGAGTCTCTCGAGCTGACCGCCGAGGCCGCTTACCTGGGATTCGAAGGGCACCGCAACGGGATAGCCGTTTTCCAGCCGACATCCGACTTGCTCCGGCGCCACGGTCGGCTCCTGCCGATTCCTCCGGACATTGTGGCACTGCCGAAAGGTCGCGGCTTGGAAGCTCTGGTCGCGATTCCCGCCGGACATGATTTCGGCGGTGCGCTCCTCGCCATTGCCGAGCGGGACCGAACCGGTCGCGACATGGCTCCGGCCTGGATTCTGAAGGAAGGGACGGCGCTGGAACTCAAGGTCCGCTTGACCGACGGCTACGACATCAGCGACGCCGTCTTTCTCCCGGAAGGTGATTTGCTCTTGCTCGAGCGGCGGCTATCGCTGCTCGGCGGTTTCAAGATGCGTCTTCGCCGCATCCCGGCGACCGACATACGGCCCGGAGCCGTTTCGGACGGCTCCCCCGTTCTGGAAGCCAATCGGCTATTTCACGAGATCGACAACATGGAAGGTATCGCCGCCCATCGCGACGAAAACGGAATCATCGTCGTCACGGCGGTGTCCGACGACAATTTCCTGCCGGTCCAACGCAAGCTTCTGCTGCAGTGGGAATTGAAATGAGCGCGCCTAAAACCGAACGTCTGCGTCCGGTCGCGGTTTTTCTGTGCGAGGATTTGCCGGTTCCGGGCCTGAACGGGTATTCCACCTACAACCACGCTTTCGTGAAATACCTGGAGTCACGGGAGTTCGAGGCGCATCTGGTGATCAGCGGACCGCGCCTGCCGGCGCCGATATTCCGCCCCCGGCGCCGATTGGGTTGCACAAGACTCCAGATTCACGTGCCCGGAACGGTTCGGCTGGGGGAGTGGCGCCTTGTCACACACCCACGGGCCCTGATTCGGTCCGTTTACCGCTGGCTGCTCGATAGCGTGGGCGGCGCATGGGCCCGACGGCTGGAGAACTGGCGCGGCGCATCGCAGAGCAAAGCCGTCTTTATCGGCCGCTGCCTGAGCGAACCGGATCTGCGCCGATTGGCGCCGCTGTTCGCCCGACTAGCTCCCCACTATGTCTTCGTCGATACCATTTTCCGGGCGCGGATCGTGAACTGGTTGCCGAACCGCACCCGCACGCTGTTGATCGCCCACGACGTCTTTTACAAGCGCTGCCAGTCCCTGGAGGCTCGCGGCATAACCGCCGTTCCCCCGGTGACCCCGGAACAGGAGCAGGCCATGCTCGGAGGCTTTGACGTGCTGCTCGCGATCAGCGACGAAGACGCCCTCGACCTCGGCAATCTGATGCCGATAGCGAAGATCGTCGCTCTTCCGGCGCCGGTTGACGCGAGGCCGATAAAGACTCGGGGTGCCCCGGAGTCCCGCATTCTGTATCTCGGCAGCCATGCGCCGCACAACGTGGACGGACTCCGCTGGTTTTTGGAGAACGTCTGGCCGCGAGTGCGCGAGGTGCGGAACGATTTCATCCTGGACGTGGCGGGCGAGGCGTGTCTCGCCTTCACGCCCGGCATTCCGGGCGTGGTTCTGCACGGCCGCGTTCAAGACCTCTCGGAACTCGCCGCAACCGCGCTTTTCGCCATCAATCCGGTGCGCGCCGGGAGCGGCATGAAGATCAAGATGCTGGATTATTTCGCGTTCGGTCTGCCCTGCATTACGACCAGCGTGGGAGCCGCAGGTTTTCCCCCGACCGACGACAGCCCCCTCGAAATTTGCGACGACCCTGTCGATTTCGCGGCGGCCGTTCTGCAATGGGGTGGCGATCAGGCACTGCGCGAGCATCTTCGCAAAAACGCCCGTCGGTACGTGGAGCGCTTTTCGATAGACGCTTTTTTTGCGCGCTTGGACACCGCTTTGGACCGGTAGGCGTAAAGCATGAGCAGCACCACGCCTTCGCTGGGCAATAAGGTTCTGTCCGGATTGATCTGGTCGGCCGTCCGTAACTGGGGCGGACGACTGGCGACCATCGCCGTATTTTTCCTGCTTGCTCGAATTCTGTCGCCGGATGAATTCGGCGTATTCGCCGCCGCCATCGCGGTGCTCGCCTTTATCGAGATCATTGCGGAACAGGGCCTAGCCGACGCGGTCGTGCAACGTCCCACCATAGGGCCGCGAGAGTTGAATACGGTTTTCGTGGCCAATTTTCTCGTGGCAGCTCTTTTGGTTACGGCGACCTGGCTGGGGGCACCGCTCATCGCCTCGGTGATGGGCATCGAGCGCCTGACCGAAATTTTGCGAGTGTCGTGCCTCGGAATACTGATCAGTTCACTCGGGTTCTGCCAGCAGGCCCTGTTCCGGCGAAATTTCCAGTACCGCTGGCTGGCCCTCAGAACCGTGGCCGCGACCGTCGTTAGCGGCGCGGTGGGTGTCGGGCTGGCGCTCGCCGGCTTCGGCGTGTGGAGTCTGGTCGGACAGTTTCTGACCAGTACCTCGGTCAATCTGATATTGCTCTGGCTCAAGCCGGTCTGGAAGCCCGGACTGAAGTTCAGTTTCGTCGGGTTCGGTCAACTCCTCCGCTACGGAAGCAATGTCCTCGGCATGCGCCTGCTGGATTTCGCCAATACCCGCGCCATCGAGCTCGCCATAGGCGCGTGGCTCGGCGCCGCCACACTCGGGTTTTATGCCGTCGGTTCCCGCATCTACACCATCATGATGCAGCTCCTCAGTTCGGTGGTCATGGACGTGGCCCATTCAGGCTTCTCGCGGATCGCCGGGGAGCGAGAACGACTGGCCCAGGCCTATTACCGCGCCATGACCGCGACCGCCGCCCTGGCGATGCCGTGCTTCGTGCTCGTCTCCGCGGTCGCCTCGGAGCTTTGCATGACGGTATTCGGCGCCAAATGGGCCGACACCGCGGACATTCTGGCTCCGCTCGCCCTCCTCGGGGCCGTTCAGACGCTCCAGTACTACAACGCATCAGGACTGAACGCCATCGGCCGGTCCGCTACAGCGCTAGCGATCGCCATCGTCAAGGCGGCGGCTACCGGCGCCGCCCTGGTGGCGACCAAAGGGCAAGGCCTGGACATAACCGTCAAGATTTACGTGCTGGCGCAACTCGTCGCGACGCCCGTGAGCTTTTATCTCGGAAGAAGGTACCTGGGCGTATCCGTTCGCAGAATCCTGCGGTGCGTTATTCCGTTCGCCCTTTCGGCGGCGATGATGTTTTTCGCCGTCGGAGCGATCGGCCCCGCACTCTCCGATTTCGGCCTGAATCAGCTGTCGGACCTCGCCGTGAAGCTTGCCGCCGGAATAACGGTCTACGCCATGGGAATTGCGCTTCTCGGCCGCCGCCATCTGATCGAATCAATACAAACCATCAAATCAATGAGGCGTGGATGACTGAACAAGGTTCCGATAAGCCCCAAAAGCCGATTGAGATCAAGAACGTTCGAGCGAAGGGGGTTCGAGGCCGCCTGAGAGAGTTCTTGCGGGTGCCGATGCTGTATCGGGAATGGCGGCGCGAAAAGGGGCAATTGGTCAATCCGTCCTATCCGGATCTGCTCGAAGCCTGTAACTCGATTCTGATCGCTCCCTGCGATCCGGATACGGTTGCCGGCTCCAAGGGTGACGAGGCCATGATCACGGCGTTCGTTGAGCGGATCCGCGCATTCAATCCCGTCTGCCAATTCGGGCTGCTGACTTACCATGACCAAGTTCCCGAGACACTGGCAGATCTCGGCGTACGCCTCGAACCGGTCTGGGCAAATCCCAAGTGGTCGCTGCGCCGGCTGATCCAGACCATGTCCCGCTATGAAGGACTGGTGATCGTCGGTGGCGATGTGATGGACGGATACTACACTCCGCTGACCGCTCTGCGCCTGTGGGTGGTCGGCGATATGGCTGCGCGGCTCGGAAAACGAAGCGCGACTCTGGGATTTTCGTTCAACGAGAAACCGTCCTCGCGTTTGCGGCGCTGCCTTGGCTCCCTCGATCAGCGTTTCGTCGTTTCCGTCCGGGACGAGGTTTCTCTCGAACGCTTTAAAGGAGTCTCCCAGGCTAATTCGAGGCTAGTCGCCGATGCGGCCTTTCTGTTACGGCCCTCGTTCAGCGACCGAGTGGAGGTTGTTCGTCTTTGGGCCGATTCGCAGCGGGCGAAGGGCCGTACCGTGGTGGGTTTCAATCTCCACCCGATGCTGATCAAGGAAGGCGATCAATCCCTACGCTCGGCGATGATCAGTGCCTCGGTAGCAGCACTGCGCGACGTCGCGGCGCGGAATGATGTGAGTTATCTGTTCATCTCGCACGATTTTCGTGGTGGCCCGCTAGGCGATGAAGCCATGCTCGGACCGATTTTCGAAGGTCTTCAGGACGAGTTGGGCGAGCGAATTCGCTACTGGAAGAATCATTTCTCCGCAAAGGAGCTAAAGGCGATCGCCGGCCTAACGGACGCCGTTTTTACCGGACGGATGCATTTGGCGGTCGCGGCGCTCGGCCAGGGTGTGCCCATCGTCGCCGTCACTTATCAAGGCAAATTCGAAGGACTCTTTCGACATTTCGAACTTCCCGGACATCTGGCGGTGTCGCCCGAGTCGATTCTTGATCCTTCCCGCCTGGCACCGCTGATCGACGAACTGATTTCATCTCGCGAAGCCCTCGCCTCCCGGGTTGCGGATTCTTGGCCCGGGGTTGAACAACGTGCCTTGCTCAATATCGAGCCCTTCCTGGCGAAGGAAGTAGCTCCCAACGCGTCATCCGATGCCGTGTTTTCTAATCCATGACGATAAGGGGACAACGATGAGAGATCTGCGATTATGGAGCGGGGTGGCGTTGATGCTGGCAGGAGCAGTCCTCGAACCTATAGCCGCCGGCAAAACTGAACCGGCGTCCAAGGCCCCAGCCCTGCCCGGCAACGACACCATCAAAGCCGCCTTTACCGCCTTGAAAGCGGGTGAAGACGACTATGCACCGGCCCGTGCCGCCCGTGAGTACTGGGACGCGGCCCGCCAGCGCGTGGCACAGGATCCTCGCTGGACGGCTTGGTTGCAGGAGCGAACCAGTCGGGTCACGAAGTGGATGGCCACACCCCGCGATCACCCGGAATGGGCCGCGGGCTGGCTGCACAATTACGTGAATTTAAAGACGGGCGCCTTTCTCCACTGGACCCCCGATCAGCCGATACCGCCCGACCAGCCCGGCCACGAAAAGCTGCGCGCCGCCTGGATCGCCCATAATCGGATCTACAACATCGATCGCGTGCTGGACGCCGCCCGACTGTTCC
>NZ_JBDIVO010000032.1:0-25969 GCF_039794385.1 Methylocaldum sp.
CGAAGGATTCGGTTCCCCGGTTCCAGCAGGAGACGAAAACCTGGCCCTGGTAATCGGAATCGATCAGGCCGACCAAATTGCCGAGCACGATGCCGTGCTTGTGTCCGAGTCCCGAGCGCGGCAACAGTACGGCGGCGAGATTGGGGTCTTCGATGTGGATGGCGAGCCCCGTCGGAATCAGTTTGGATTCGCCCGGTTCGAGCCGTAGCGGTTCGTCGAGGCAGGCCCTAAGATCCAGCCCGGCCGCGCCGGAGGTGGCGTAATGGGGCAGGGGAATCTCGCTCCCGAGGCGCTTATCGAGAATCTTTAACTGAATTTTGCGCATGATAACGTTCGGCAATGAGTCGTATGAGTTGTTCGGCAATGGTTTTCTTCGGAGCTAGCGGCAAATAGGTATGACCGCCGTTCCAGCAAACGAAGATCGCGTTGTCGTCGTTTTCGAATCCGCCTTTGTCACGCCCGACCCAGTTGGCGGCCACCATGTCCAGCGATTTGGCCGCCAGCTTGTGCCGGGCATAGTCTTCGAGTTTATCGGTCTCGGCGGCGAAGCCCACGGTGAACGGGCGTTTCGGCGAGGCGCTGACGGCGCTCAGTATGTCCTGGGTCTTGCGCAGTGTCAGAACCATCTCCGACTGGTTTTTCTTGATTTTTTGGTTCGCTGTGGTTTCCGGGGAATAGTCAGCCACCGCCGCGGCGCCGATATAGATATTGGCGGACGGGACCTTGTCCATGACGCAGCGGTACATGTCCGCGGCGCTCTCGACCCATGAGACCTCGTGTACGTTCGGGACCTTCAGGGCCGTGGGGCCGGTCACCAGACTGACCTTCGCGCCAGCCCGCCCGGCGGCCTCCGCAAGCGCGTAGCCCATCTTGCCCGAGCTTCGGTTGCTGATGTAACGCACCGGATCAATCGGTTCGCGGGTAGGGCCAGCGCTGATCAGGACCGACAGTCCGGCCAGAACCCCGCCTCCGAAGAAGCTTTCCAACTCCTCCAAAATCCGTTGCGGTTCTAAGAGCCGGCCCATGCCGACCTCGCCGCAGGCCTGATCGCCTTCCGCCGGCCCGAGTATTCGAACGCCCCGGTCGGACAGGCGGCGGACGTTCTCTTGGGTCGCCGGGTTGTCCCACATGGCCTGGTTCATGGCGGGGGCGAAGGCGATCGGGGCGCGGGTTGCCAGGCACACCGTCGACAAAAGATCGTCGCCGAGTCCGATCCGGAGCTTGGCAATGAAATCGGCCGTGGCCGGCGCGATCAGCACCAGATCCGCCCACCGGGCCAGGCTGATATGCCCCATGGCCGATTCCTCGCCGGTATCGAGCAACTCGGTATGCACCGGATTGCCAGAAAGCGCCTGAAACGTCAGCGGAGAGACGAAAGCCGTCGCTGCATGGGTCATGACGACCCGTACCGAGGCGCCGGCATTACGCAAAAGTCTGGTCAGTTCGGCAGCTTTGTAGGCGGCGATACCGCCCGTAACACCCAAAACGATGTTTTTACCGGTGAGATAGGTCAATGTTGGCTGGTTTCGATAAGAGGTTGAGCCGCCGCATTATGGCAAGTTTGCGTTACGGCTTCTATGCTTTGCTGCGATTCGGTTTGAAACACTTTATTGGACGGGGGGAGCTATGCCCATCACGGATTGGCCCGACGACGAAAGACCGCGGGAAAAGCTGCTTCAAAAAGGACCGCTGGCGTTGTCGGATGCGGAGCTGCTGGCGATTTTCCTGCGCACGGGGGTCAAAGGCAAGACTGCGGTGGATCTGTCTCGCGAACTGCTCAACGAGTTCGGCTCGCTGAGGGCATTGCTGGAAAGCGACTTCGAACGGTTCAGCCGCAGCCGCGGGCTCGGGACGGCCAAATATGCCTTGCTTCAGGCCGTGCTCGAAATGGCCCGAAGACATCTCAAGGAGACGCTCCGGCGCGGAAGCGCGCTAACCAGTCCCGACCTGACCCGCCGCTATCTCGCCGCGCAGTTGCGCAGCCATCCTCACGAGGTATTCGCGGCTCTCTTTCTCGACAATCAGCACCGGATCATCGAATTTGAAGAACTGTTCCGGGGCACCATAGATGGAGCCAGCGTCTATCCTAGGGAAGTGGTTAAAAAGGCCTTGTCCTTCAATGCCGCGGCCGTGATATTCGCCCACAACCATCCTTCGGGCATCGCCGAACCCAGCGAGGCCGACAAGCACATCACGCACAGGCTCAAGCAAGCCTTGTCGCTCATCGATATACGCGTGCTCGATCATTTCATCGTTGGTGACGGGGAAGCCTATTCTTTCGCTGAGCACGGGTTGATATAGTGCGTTGCTAAGCGATCTTGTCGATGGAGCCGAACATGCAGCGTGTACCCGAGCCGGAATTGATGGACGAGGAAGATCAGGCCCGTGCCTATGCGGAAGCGGATTTTTCCGAGCCGCACGATCATTTCGTCTCCCTGTTTCGATCCGCGTTTCCGGACGACACGCTGGCCGGCGCAGTTCTCGACTTAGGCTGCGGTTCGGCCGACGTAACCGTGCGTTTCGCCCGCGCCTTTCCGAATTGCCGGATCGACGGCGTGGACGGCGCCGAAGCCATGCTCGAGTTCGGCCGTAAAGCCGTTCGCTCGGCAGGCTTGGAGCAGCGTATCCGGCTGATCAGAGCCTATCTTCCCGATGCCACCTTACCGCTGACGTCTTACGATGCGGTGATCTCGAATTCGCTGCTCCATCACCTGGCCGATCCCATGGTGTTATGGGCGTCCGTGAAGCGGTGGGGAAAATCCGGCGCGCCGATTTTTATTATGGACCTGCTGCGGCCCGAGAGCGAAGAGCAGCTAAACGAACTGGTCCGGCAGTATGCGGCCGACGCGCCGGAGGTGCTGAAACGGGATTTCTCGAACTCCCTTCGTGCGGCTTACCGGCCGGATGAAATCCGCGCGCAATTGGAGAAAGCCGGCCTAGCCGATTTTGCCGTCACTATCGTCAGCGATCGTCATCTCGTCGTGTCGGGCCGACTTTCTTTGCTGGAAACCCAGCGTTAAGCGGGTGACCGAGGCCGCTTTCATGGCCGAATAGAGTCAGTTCTTGCACGACGCATTTGTCGCGTTGACTCGAGGACCGCCGCCGATTCTGTCGTTGCTCCGGACTCCGGGCAAGACGCTCAGCACATTGTCGCCCGTGCCGCCTTAATGGCTCGGCGACACGGATCACCCTTATGCCGCATCTGTGTAAACATCTCAGACGCGGCGAATCGTCCCGGCGCATTGCTCGGCGTGTCACGGGAGGAGGCGCAGTAGAAAGGCTAAAGACAACATCGGACGCTGTGGAAAACAATCATCGTATCTGGCTGTCAATTCCAATATAGCCGTATGGTGCAAATACCCTTGGCGGTTAGCCTAAGCGCCTTGTACTGCAAGGGTAATTGTTCTAATGTAGGCTTTTTATTAGGACTTTAGAACGATAAAGGGCGGCCATGGCCATTCGGAATGCATTTTATGCCCAATCCGGCGGTGTAACCGCCGTCATTAACGCATCGGCATGCGGTGTGATCGAAACCGCGCGGCGGCACCGTAATCATATTGGTAGTGTTTATGCCGGGCGGAATGGCATTATCGGTGCGTTGACCGAAGATCTTATCGACACGGCTCAGGAATCCGATCAAGCCATTGCCGGGCTGCGGCACACGCCGGGCGGCGCTTTCGGCTCCTGCCGCTACAAGCTGAAGGGACTCGATGAGAGCAAGGCGCAATACGAACGGCTGATCGAAGTCTTCAAGGCCCACGACATCGGCTATTTCTTCTACAACGGCGGCGGCGATTCGGCCGATACCTGTCTGAAAGTGTCTCAGCTTTCGGAGAAGATGGGTTATCCATTGTGCGCCATTCATATTCCCAAGACGGTCGATAACGACCTGCCCATTACCGACAACTGTCCCGGTTTCGGTTCCGTAGCCAAGTACATTGCGGTTTCCACCCGTGAAGCGAGCTTCGACGTGGCCTCGATGGCGGCCACTTCAACCAAGATATTCGTGATCGAGGTCATGGGGCGCCATGCTGGCTGGATCGCTGCCGCCGGAGGATTGGCGGCCGATGCGGAACACGATATCCCGCTGGTGATCCTGTTTCCCGAAATTCCCTTCGATCAAACCGAGTTTCTGGCCGCGGTCGACGAGAGGGTCAAGCGTTACGGTTATTGCTCGGTAGTGGTCTCGGAAGGCGTAAAGGGGGCGGACGGCAAGTTTCTGGCCGATGCCGGTATCAAAGACGTTTTCGGCCACACCCAGCTTGGCGGTGTCGCCCCGGTCATTGCCGCTCTGATCAAGAGCTCGCTGGGCCACAGGTATCACTGGGCCGTGGCCGATTATCTGCAGCGCGCCGCCCGGCACATTGCTTCCAGAACCGATGTCGAACAGGCTTACGGCCTCGGTAAGGCCGCCGTCGAACTGGCTTTGGATGGCCGGAATGCGGTCATGCCCACGATCGATCGTATTTCCGATTCGCCCTATCGGTGGAAGATCGGTCACGCCGACTTGTCGGACGTGGCCAATGTGGAAAAGAAGATGCCGCGGGAATTCATTTCTCCAGACGGCTTTGGCATTACCGATGCTTGTCGCGCCTATTTGCTCCCTTTGATAGAGGGCGAAGATTACCCGCCGTACAAAGATGGCTTGCCGAATTACGTCGTGTTGAAAAATGCGTCGGTTCCCAAGAAGCTGACCAGCCAATTTGCAGTTTGATTTCCGAGTTCATGCCCCATGTGACGTAAAAACAAGAAAGCAAAAAGAGGAGGAGAAAATGGCTTATTTACTCGTCGCCCGCGCGCAAGAGGGCGTCCGGTTAGTGCTGAATGACCGTCGCTGTAAAATGATCGCCGGTTTGGGACTCATCGAGTTCCTATACATCGGTTTCACAATCGGCTGGGGAGTGGCTTTCGCGTTCACGGCTGCGGTTGCCGCCCTGATCTACGGAATCCTTTCCATTGCCTGGATTAATATTCAATCGCCGGGCAATGAGCGCATGGTGGAAATTGCCTCCGCCATTCAGCAAGGCGCCAAAGCTTATCTGAACCGCCAGTACAAGACGATCGGTCTGGTCGGCGGGGTTCTCTTCCTCGTTATCGGTGTCGCCCTCGGGTGGGCTGTCGCCATCGGCTTTGCCGTCGGTGCGGTGCTGTCCGGCGTTGCCGGTTACATCGGCATGAACATCTCGGTGCGCTCCAATTCCCGCACTGCACAGGCCGCATATCAAGGCATGAATGCCGCTTTCACCGTGGCTTTCCGGGGCGGTGCCATCACCGGCCTGTTGGTGGTCGGATTGGGCCTTTTGGGTGTCGCCGGTTACTATGTGATCCTGAAAGCCTCCGGCGTCGACGATCCGTTGCACGCACTGGTGGGACTCGCCTTCGGTGGTTCTTTGATTTCCATCTTCGCCCGTTTGGGCGGCGGCATCTTTACCAAGGGCGCCGACGTGGGCGCCGATTTGGTGGGCAAGGTCGAGGCCGGGATTCCCGAGGACGATCCCCGAAATCCTGCGGTCATCGCCGACAACGTGGGCGACAACGTGGGCGATTGTGCCGGCATGGCCGCCGACTTGTTCGAGACCTACGCGGTGACGATCGTCGCCACCATGCTGCTGGCCAGCCTGCTCACCGCCGGGTCGGAGAACGCCATCGCTTATCCCTTGGTGCTCGGCGGAATTTCCATCATTGCATCCATTATCGGCACTTCTTTCGTGGAGGTTGCCGAGGGACGCAAGATCATGAGCGGCCTCTACAAAGGCGTCATCGTCTCCGGCGGCTTGTCCGCCCTGGCGTTCTATCCGGTCACTCTGGCATTGTTCGGTGGCGATGTTTCGTTTGCGGGCGAATCGATTTCGGCCCACAGCATCTATTTCTCCGCCCTCATCGGTCTTGTTCTTACAGGGGTGATGGTCGCCATCACCGAATACTACACGGCAACCGAATTCAAGCCGGTTCAGCATATCGCATCGGCGTCGACCACCGGGCACGCTACCAACATCATCGCGGGGCTGGGCATCTCCATGAAGTCGACGGCGGGCCCCGTTGTTGCCGTATGTGCCAGCATCTGGGGAGCCTACGAGCTGGCCGGTTTGTTCGGAATCGCCGTGGCGGCCACGGCAATGCTGTCCATGACCGGCATGATCGTGGCGCTGGACGCCTACGGTCCCATTACGGACAACGCCGGGGGCATCGCTGAGATGGCCGATTTGCCCGCCGAAATCCGTAACATCACCGATCCTCTCGATGCCGTCGGCAATACCACCAAAGCGGTAACCAAGGGGTACGCCATCGGCTCCGCAGGGCTTGCCGCGCTCGTGCTGTTCGCCGACTACACCCATAATTTGGGCGGCGGCATTACCTTCGACTTGTCGAACCACATGGTGGTCATCGGGCTTTTCATCGGCGGCTTGGTGCCTTATCTGTTCGGTGCTTTGGCCATGGAGGCCGTGGGCCGTGCCGCAGGCGGAATCGTTAACGAGGTTCGGCGGCAGTTCCGCGAGATTCCCGGCATCATGGACTATACCGCCAAGCCCGATTATTCGAAGGCGGTGGACATGCTGACCGTGGCCGCGATCAAGGAAATGATCGTGCCATCCCTGTTGCCCGTGGCGATACCCATTCTGGTGGGGTTGCTGCTCGGTAAGGAGGCATTGGGCGGCGTACTCATCGGTTCGATCATTACCGGGCTGTTCGTGGCCATTTCCATGACCACCGGAGGCGGTGCCTGGGATAACGCGAAAAAATATATAGAGGACGGCCATCACGGCGGCAAGGGGTCCGAAGCCCATAAGGCGGCGGTGACCGGCGATACCGTCGGCGACCCGTACAAGGACACGGCGGGCCCGGCCGTCAATCCGATGATCAAGATCATCAATATCGTGGCTCTTTTGATCATTCCGTTACTGTAAGTGACGCGACGATCCAGTTATCGAGGCCGGCTTTGCCGGCCTCTTTGTTTCATGCATTTTTGATTCCTTTGTCTAGTCGGAATAGGCGAGCGATTAGGTCTAACCGAATATTCATTCGTTAATATCGGGTTTGAACCCATGGTGCGCAAAACAATCTTGAATGAGATCCACCGGCAGGCCGGCGGACGCATGGTGGAGTTCGCGGGTTGGGAGTTGCCGCTTCATTATGGTTCGCAACTGGAGGAGCATCATGCCGTGCGCCGGGATGCCGGTGTTTTCGATGTGTCGCACATGACCGTCATCGATCTCGACGGCGCGGATTGCGGGCGGTTTCTGAGAATGCTCCTGGCGAACGATGTCGATCGATTGAGCGGTCCCGGCAAGGCTCTGTATAGCTGCGTGCTTAACGAGAGCGGCGGGATACTGGATGACTTGACCGTTTTCCGCAGGGCAGGGGATCGGTTTCGGATTGTGAGCAATGCCGCTACTCGCGACAAGGTCATCTCTTGGATACAGCGGCAGGTCTCTGGATTCTCCGTGGGCGTCCTGCCCAGGCAGGATCTCGCGATTATCGCGGCGCAAGGGCCGGAAACGAGGCGCAAAGCGCGTGATGGCCTGCCTTCCGAATTGCATGTGGCCGTTATGTCCTTGGCGCCGTTCGAATTTGCCGAGGCTGGCGATTGGTTCATATCTTGCAGCGGATATACCGGCGAAGACGGTTTGGAAATCATCTTGCCTCAGGCCGATGCTGCTGCCCTGTGGGCAGTACTGATCGCTAACGGTTTTAGACCCTGCGGGCTTGGGGCGAGGGATACCTTGCGTCTTGAAGCCGGAATGCGGCTTTATGGATTGGACATGGACGAGACCGTAAGCCCTTTGGAATCCGGACTGGGTTGGACCGTGGCCTGGGAGCCGGTCGAGCGGCAGTTTATCGGTCGCAAGGCCTTGGAGGAGCAGCGGAAAATCGGGCAACTGCGCCGTTTTGTGGGACTCGTGTTGAACGATAAAGGCGTGCTGCGCCATGGGCAGAAGGTCGTCGTTCCGCCGTTTGGTGAAGGTGTTGTCACGAGCGGGATTTTCTCGCCTACACTGAATCGCTCGGTCGGCTTTGCTCGTCTGCCTCCCGGCAGCTATGAGCGTGCCTGGGTAGAGATTCGCGGCCAATCGAAAGAGGCGTGGATTACGCCGCCACGTTTTGTCAGGCAGGGGCACGCGGCTTTCGGCTTGGATCGAATTTAGCAGCTATTAAGCTAGTATTTATAGGGTGGTTAGCATGGGCTCGCCGAGTTGTATGTGAGGCGTGTCACATAAACGAAAATAATATTCCGCCTTGGAGTGTGAGCGGCTATAGATGAATACCCTCGTATTGGCAATCGGTATCCTCAGTCTCGGTGTGGCGGGCTGGCTCGGCTTCAAGTTGGTCGCCGCTAAAAGGACCGCTGCTCGTTCCGATATTCAGGATCCTTCGGATTCGTTTCTGTTGGACTCGCCCAGTGTCGAGCCCACGCTCATCCGAACCGAGCCGGTTCCTCCCGAAATTCTTAAGCGTTTGGCGCCGCTGGCAACACTGAGCGAGGAGGAACTGATCGCCTTCGCTTCCGGGCGCCTAATGGAGTTCTATCCGGCAGGTTCGACCGTGCTTCGTGGCTCTGAAATGCCCGAGACGGCAGTGTTTCTGCTTAAAGGCACGGTTATGGTCGGGCCGGAACGTGGCGGCAAGACGAAGGTGGATTCGGATAGCGATGCCGCACGCTTCCCGCTGAATCGCGACGGGCTGAGTTCGATTGCGGCGAATGCCTGGACGGACGTTTGGGTGCTGCGCGTGCCCGCAGTGATCTTGCGACAGTATGCGGAGAGATCGAGCGCCCGGACGATAGTTCCGCCCGATTTGACTCGATCGCCGCTTCCTCGTGAACTGGGTGGGAGCAATTTGTTTTATGTCTTCTGCCGTACCTTTCATAAAGGCAAGCTCGACTTGCCGGCTTTTCCGTCCGTGGCCTTCAAATTAAGGCAGGCCATGCGCGAGGAGATCGACTTCGTAAAGGCGACAAAAATCGTGCAGATGGATCCCGTACTTGCGACTAAGTTGGTGCAAGTGGCCAATTCTCCTCTCTATCTCACGGCCGAGCCGGTCAAGACGTGTCAGAGCGCCATTGCTCGGCTAGGTCTGGTGGCGACCCGCAACCTCATTTTCACCATGAGTATGAAAGGTCTCTTCAACGCGGGTAGTCCGCAGATCAGAAAACTCATGTTGGACGTGTGGAAGAGCAGCCTTCAACTGTCGGTGATTTCTTCCGTGCTGGCGGCGAGAACCGGTCAGGTCGATCCCGATAAAGCGCTGTTGGGCGGATTGATCGTTCGCATCGGCGCCATTCCTTTTCTGTCTTTTGCCGAAAAATTTCGGTCTGAGTATCACGGCTCGGCGGAACTCGAGGCAGCCCTGCCGATTATTCAAGGGCCGGTCGGCCAATATTTGCTCGCTAAGTGGGAGTTTGCCGACGAATATCTCGATCTTCCGATCATTGCCGAGCAATGGAACTACTCGTCGGGTACGGATCGGCTGGGTTTGGCCGATATCGTCCGGCTAGCGGCCTGGCACAGTTATGTCGGAACGCCCAAGATGGGAGATTTGCCCCCGATCACCGAATTACCCGCATACGCTAAGCTCAAAGATGCCACGCTGACTCCGGAGCAGTCGCTCAAGGTATTGTACGATGCCAAGGAGCAGATTGCCGAAACCTTGAGGGTATTCGGTCAGTAATGTATGTAACAGTTTTCGACAGTGTCCTGTGATAGAGTTGAGAAATGAGCTTGCTGACACGAATTTTCGGTTCTAGGAGGCAAACAGCCAGCCTCAAGACGCAAACACCGGTCGAGGACGGGGCGGACGCTTATCCGCAAGCTGCGAAAATCGTTCCTTCGTCACGGGAGGGGATGTCCATCAACTTGGACATCCTGAAAGAATTGTTTCCGATCCGCACCCTCAGCGAAGACGAATTGGACGCATTCGTTTTGGAGAGAAAGGCCGAGGTTTATGGACCCGGCACGATTCTGTTCAAGGCCGGGGAACCAATCGAATCGATTCATTACCTCTTGGGAGGGACGGTTCTGATGGATCTCGGTGACGGGAAAACTTACGAGATCAGTGCAAATACTGCCAAAGCGAGGTTTCCCTTGTGCTGCGGCAAGCAGTACAGCGCCACGGCGTACGCGCAGACCGAAATTCAGATATTGCGCGTCGCCAGCAAGATCATGAGTCGAGGCGTGGTCAGGTACGAATCGGCGCAAACTCTAATAGACTCCAACGATGAGCGGATTCCGGAAGCTGTTCGGGGAGGCCGGCTGTTTCAGGCTTTCGCCCAGTCTTACGGCGAGGAAGAACTGCGAATCCCCTCTTTGCCGGACGTGGCTTTCAAGCTAAGGCAGGCCATACAACACGATGTCGACATCCGTGAAGTCGTCAACATCGTTCAACTCGATCCCGCCGTTGCCGCCAAACTCGTTCATGTCGCCAATAGCCCTCTGTACTTGCCTGTTCGTCCGATCAATAATTGCCACGATGCAGTTTTGCGTTTGGGGCTGGCGGCGACCCGGAACCTGGTGACCAGCTTTTGTCTGAGGCAGGTTTTCCGTGGTCAAGACCCTTACATCAATCAAGCCCTTCACAGGCAGTGGGAAACGAGCATCAAGCTATCCAGCCTCTGTTATGTTTTAGCCGCCGAGAACGAAGGAGTGAGTGAAGAGGAAGCCTTGTTAGCCGGATTGGTTGCCGATATCGGCGTAGTGCCGTTTCTCTATTTTGCCGAAAAGTTTCCTCGCGAGTACTGGAGTCCGGACGAGATCGAGTCGGCGATGCCTCATATTCGGGGTCCGGTAGGGGCTTTCTTGCTGAAAAAGTGGGATTTTCCGGCCGATTTGATCGAAATCCCGATGCTGGCTGAAGAATGGTATCACGACAGCGGCAATGCCCTTGCTCTCAGCGATATCGTGATCTTATCCAGGCTGCATAGCTATATCGGTACGCGTCGCATGGCGGAGCTGCCGGCAATCAATTCCATTCCGGCATGCGCCAAACTCAAGGATAGTCGGTTGTCGCCGACCCATACCCTTAACGTCCTGCATGAAGCCAAGGAGAGGATCGATCGGACTATGAAGTTTTTCAAAACCTGACGTGGCCGTATTCCGTCCAACGTATATTTCCATTTGGTTTTTTTGAGTTTATGAGCAACCCATTACTTGATATGGATGGTCTTCCGCCGTTTTCGCGTATCAAAGCGGAGCATGTCGTGCCGGCTGTCGAACGGATATTGGAAGAAAACCGTGCTGCTATCGCGAAATTGCTTGAACATGGAAAAACAGATACCTGGGAACACCTGGTAGAGCCGTTGGAAGACTTGGATGACCGGCTAAACAAAGCCTGGTCTCCGGTAAGCCACATGAATGCCGTGGTGAACAGCGACGAGCTTAGAGAGGCCTACAACGCGTGTCTGCCGCTGTTGAGCGAATACGGGACGGAAATCGGCCAAAACGAGGAATTGTACGCGGCTTACCGCGGGCTTGCCGAAAGCCCGGGTGCAACCGAATTGGATACCGCGCAAAAGAAGATCCTTGAAAATGCGCTCAGGGATTTTCGTCTGTCCGGCGTTGAATTGACTCCGGAGAAAAAGTCCCGCTTCAAGGCCATTGCCCAAGAACTCTCCAAACTCGCCAGTCAATTTCAGGATAACGTGCTCGACGCGACGCATGCCTGGAGCAAGCACATCGAGGATGAAAAGCTGCTGAGCGGATTACCCGAGTCGGCGGTTGCGATGGCGCGCCAAGCAGCTGCGGCGCAGGGTAAGAGAGGTTGGCTGTTCAGTCTGGAATTCCCGTCTTATATTGCCGTGATGACTTATGCGGACGATCGGGATTTGCGCCGCGAGTTCTACACCGCCTACAACACTCGCGCGTCCGATCAAGGTCCTGATGCCGGACGCTGGGACAACTCCGAAGTCATGGAGAGGATTCTCGCCTTGCGCCATGAAGAGGCGCGGCTTCTCGGATTCTCGAACTATGCGGAATTGTCGCTTGCCACCAAAATGGCGCCCTCGACCGATGAGGTGATGCATTTTCTGAACGATCTGGCGCGCCGCAGCTTGCCTCAGGCGAGACGAGATCTCGAAGAGCTGAAAAACTTCGCAAGCCAAGAGCATGGTCAAGAAACGCTGGAATCTTGGGATCTGACTTATTATTCAGAGAAGCTTAGGCAGCATAAATTCGCCTTGTCCGAAGAAGAGATTCGAACCTATTTCCCCGTCAATCGGGTTGTTCCCGGGATGTTCGGCGTGGTCGAACGCTTGTACGGGCTTCAAATCCGGGAAAAATCCGGGGTGGATGTTTGGCATCCGGACGTCAGGTTTTATGAAATCCTTGGCCGCTCGGGCGATTTGTTGGGCGGTTTCTATCTGGATCTTTATGCGCGGCCGAAGAAACGTGGCGGAGCCTGGATGGACGAATGCGTCACCCGGCGCAGAATCGGCCAAAAGATACAGCACCCGATCGCGTATCTGACTTGTAATTTCACGCCTCCGACCAATGGCGAGCCGTCCTTGTTGCGGCATGACGAGGTGTTGACCTTATTCCATGAATTCGGTCATGGCTTGCACCATATGCTGACCAAGGTCGATTACCTGGGTGTTTCCGGCATCCACGGCGTGGAATGGGACGCCGTGGAACTGCCGAGCCAGTTCATGGAAAACTTTTGCTGGGAACCCGATGCGCTGGGACTCATATCGGGCCACTATCGGACCGGCGAGCCTTTGCCGGAAGATTTGCTTGACAAGATGATCGCAGCCCGCAATTTCCAGTCGGGCATGCAGATGGTCCGCCAGCTCGAATTCAGTGTGTTCGATTTCCGCATTCATTTGGAATACGATCCGAGCCGGGGTGGCCGGATTTATCCGATACTCGACGACGTCAGAAAGCAGGTGGCGGTATTTGTCCCGCCGCCTTTCAACCGGTTCCCGCACAGTTTCTCGCACATCTTCGGTGGGGGCTATGCGGCGGGCTATTACAGCTACAAATGGGCGGAAGTCTTGTCCAGCGACGCTTTCTCGCTGTTCGAGGAAGAAGGCATTTTTGCGCCGGACGTAGGCCGCTCGTTCTTGGAAAATATCCTCGAGCAAGGCGGCAGCCGCAAGGCCATGGAGCTTTTCACCGCCTTCCGCGGCCGCGAGCCGACGATCGATGCCCTGCTAAGGCACAACGGCATCGTTGAAGCGGCTTAGCGAATATACAAATCCTTATAATGAAGGCAGGGCGAGGGCGACGTAAGTTGCCCCGCTCGTTGTTTTGTCTTTTAACCGATATCCGCAGCTTGCCGTAGAGTAGGATGAACAGGCTCAGGCGCCGGTGCTTTGGGGGCGCCGGTTTTTCGTAACGAAAGTGAATCCATAACAACGACGTCTATGCCATACCGGCCGTTTGCCAGGGATTACGTCCTTCTCTGGTGCGTTCTCGTTTTCTCTGGCCTTGCCTTTAGGCCTCTTATACCCGTCGATGAAACCCGCGCCGTATCGGTAGCCTGGGAGATGTGGCTGCGAGGCGATTTCCTCGTACCTTCCCTGAACGGCGAACCGTACAGTCACAAGCCGCCTCTTTTCCAATGGATCATCCATTTGAGCTGGCTCATCTTCGGCGTCAACGACTGGACGCCGCGGTTGGTAGGTCCCTTGTTCGGCTTGGCCAATCTGATTCTGACCGAGCGTTTGGCGCGCCGGCTGTGGCCCGAGTTGGAGTCGGTATCCCGCCTGGCTCCTTTGATTTTGCTCGGTCTTGCGGTCTGGTCCATGTGGACCACCCTGACCCTCTACGACATGCTGGTGGCCTTTTTTGCCTTGCTGGGCGTGTTGGGTATTCTGCGCGCCGCTCAAGAACCTTCCTATCTCGGCTGGTTGATGACGGCTGTCGGGATCGGTGGAGGGGTACTGTCCAAAGGGCCCATCATCTTGCTGCTCATACTGCCGGTCGGTCTGCTGGCACCTTGGTGGATGGGGCGCGTTCCGCGTTCGGGCTGGGGCGGATGGTACGCCGGTATTCTGGCGGCTACCGTCTTGGGCGCGGCCATTGCCTTGGCATGGGCTATTCCCGCCGGCATGTCCGGGGGCGAAGAGTACGCCCAAGCCATCTTTTGGGGGCAGTCGGCTGGCCGCATCGCCAATTCCTTCGCTCATAAGCGATCATGGTGGTGGTATGCGGCCATATTGCCGATTTTTTTGTTTCCATGGATTCTTTGGCCGGGTCTTTGGCGCAAGCTGATCGAGCTAAAGGCGGATCTGAAATTGCGCTTCTGCATTCTTCACGTTGCAGCCGTATTGATACTGTTATCGGCTGTCAGCGCCAAACAGATTCATTATCTGCTTCCTTCTCTGCCCATCTGGGCACTGATCTTCGCCCGGGTATTCGGCGATCCGTCGATTCAGGTCGGGCGCTTTGGTCAACGGGCATTCGGAACGGTCGTATTGGGCTTGGGGCTGGCGTTGGCTTTGCTTCCGGGTATCGCCGGTGTTCTCGGCTTTCCGAAAGCCGATAGCACAGTCGTGGCCGTCGCCGAAGCATCGCCCTTGATCGCGAGAGCGCTGATCATCGGACTGGGTGCTTTTCTACTGCTATGGCGGCCCGGTGACTCGGCAACGATGGTGCGGGCAGTCGTGGGAGCGATGATCGGCGTGGTGCTGGCCGCGCATCTCATTTATATCGAGGCAGGGCGATCTCACCACGACATGCGGCCTATGGGAACTCGTCTTGCCCAGTTGCAAGCGCTGGGAGCATCGATTGCGCATTGGGAAAAATACAGCGGGGATTTTCAATTCGTCGGGAGGCTGAAAGAACCGCTCAAGGTGCTCCACACGCGTAAGGCGCTGTCCGAATGGTTGGCCGCACACCCCGATGGTTATGTTGTCATCGTGTATCGCGGTAGCAAGAAGGCATTTGAGGAGAGTGCCGAATTTTCCCAGCCTTATCGGGGCAATCGCCGTATCGGATTATGGAAAGCGTCTGCTCTACTTGCGCGGCCGGATGTGGTTGCCCGACCGACAGGCTGAGCGGGCTAAACCTTGGCCATCTTTCCGAGCGCAGGCTGTGGCTTAACGAGTCCCATAGACGACGATCGTCTTGCCTTTGGCCGAAAGGAGTCCCTGTTCTTCGAGATTTTTCAGAACCCTTCCCGCAACCTCCCTGGAGCAGCCTACGATGCGGCCCAGTTCCTGCCGGGTGATGCGGATTTGCATGCCGTCGGGGTGCGTCAGTGCTTCAGGCTGCTTGCATAGCTCTATGAGGGTGTGCGCGATACGACCGGAAACATCGAGGAATGCGAGGTTGCCGACCTTGCGGCTGGTGTGTAAAAGCCGCCGGGACAGCTGACGCCCTAGGAGATTCAAAATGCCTACGGCATGTTCGGCGAGTTCGCCGTTGAGCAATTGAGAAAATCGAGCATAACCTATCTCGGCAAGTTGGCTCGGTTCACGGGTCGTGACCGTCACATCCCGAAGCATGGAGCCCATGAATACTCCGATTTCGCCGATAAACTCTCCCTTGTTCAGATAAGCGAGTACGATATCGTCACCGCTCGGCTTGTGCGCCAGACTGACCGTAACCGCGCCTTCGATGATGTAATAGAGCGTGTCTCCTGCATCTCCGGGCCGAATAATGTGCGTTTTGTTGGGATAACGACGGCGATGGCAATACGGCAGGAGATTTGCCAGAGCCTCGTCCGGTTTCGAGAGAGAATGCATAGGCGTTGCGGGTCTCGTGAATGGAAAGCGATCTATCAAGTTTAGCAGCGATTAATTTCGCTTGGCCCGGCGGGGAATTGTGATAAAGTATGCGGCTATTTTTACTCGGGGGTCTTCGATGAAGGCGCGCGTCAAGTGGGTAGAAAATGCGCTGTTCCTGGCTGAATCCGGCAGCGGTCACACGGTAGTCATGGATGGGCCGCCGGAATCGGGCGGCCGGAATCTCGGTGTGCGTCCGATGGAAACCTTGCTGATAGGGATGGGGGGATGTACGGCGTTCGACGTAGTACATATTCTCCGCAAAGGGCGGCACGATGTGCGGGATTGCGAGCTACGGCTCGAAGCTGAACGGGCGGAAACCGATCCCAAGGTTTTTACTCGGATCCACGTGCATTTCGTCGTTAAAGGCAAAGGACTGAGCGACGCAGTGGTCAACCGAGCGGTTCAACTCTCCGCGGAGAAATATTGTTCCGCATCGATTATGCTCGGGAAAACGGCCCAGATTACGCACGACTATGAAATCATCGAAGTCGAGTGAACGATGGACAGGTTTCTCGGTCTCATGAACTTTTGGCACCGGCCCTGCACTTTATTCGTGAGCGCGTGCGGTCAAGGGGCAGTTACAACCGACTACGGGGGTAATCGTTAGATCGATGGAAAAATTGCAGTTACACGGTTTCAATAACCTCACCAAATCGTTGAGCTTCAATATTTACGACATCTGCTATGCCAAATCGGGCCAGCAGCAGCGTCGTTACATCGAGTACATCGACGAGATGTACAACGCCAAACGCTTGACGCAGATATTGACCGATGTGAATGCGATCATCGGCGCCGAAATTTTGAACATAGCGCGTCAGGATTACGAGCCTCAGGGCGCCAGCGTGACCATGCTCATCTCGGAAGGGCACGTGCCGGATACCATCACCAATATCGAGGCGCCGGGTCCCGCGCCGGAATCCGTGGTGGCGCATCTGAACAAAAGCCACATCACGGTGCACACTTATCCGGAAAGTCACCCCTATGGCGGCATTAGCACCTTTCGGGCCGATATCGACGTATCCACCTGCGGCCGGATTTCGCCGCTAAAGGCGCTCAATTATCTGATCCACAGCTTCGAGTCCGATATCGTGATCATGGATTACCGCGTGCGCGGCTTCACTCGCGATATCAGCGGCCAGAAGCATTATAACGATCACGAGATCACGTCCATTCAGAACTACATTTCGGATGCGATGGCGGAGCGGTATCAGATGATCGACGTGAACGTCTATCAGGAGAAAATTTTCCACACCAAGATGATCCTGAAAGACTTCCATCTCGACAATTATCTGTTCGAGACCGACAAAGATGCGCTGACCGACGAGGAGCGTATCGCCATTCAGAAGCAGCTCAAGCAGGAAATGGCGGAAATCTTCTACGGCCGAAATTACAAACTGCGGCGATGAGGGATCACGGTCTCTAGCACGACTCCGTAAACCCCATAACTCCAAAAAGCCGGCGCTGAGCCGGCTTTTTTATCGAACGAGCTGCCGTGCGAGTAGCGTGACCGGATGCAGTACTTCGATATGGCCCAGCCCTCTCTGCTTAAAGCCGGCTCTTAAATGCACTGCGCAACCCGGATTGGATGTCGCCAGGAAATCAGGTTTGATAGCCGTCACCGATTCGAGTACATCGTCCCGCAGGTCTTTAGCCATTTCAGGGTGTTCCAGCATATAACTGCCCGCAGCGCCGCAGCAGCGCTGGGAGTTGGGTAGGGACGCTACGTCGAGGGACGGTATGCGGCGGAGCAGGTCGGCGCCGTGACGTTCCGCCCGCAACACGTTCTTCAGGGTGCACGGGGTATGCACGCAAACCTTGGCGGCCAGGGGTTTGAACTCGATGCCGTCGGGCCAGGAGAGTTCTGCAAGGAGCTGGCTGATGTCTTTGACGCGCTTGGCGAGATCGGCGGTGGCTTCCAAGTGCCGATAGTCGCGCAGCATCGCACCGCAGCCGCTCGCGACGGTGATGACGGTGTCCGCGTCGGACAAATTAAAAGCGGCCAGATTGCGATCCATGAGCTTTCGCGCTGAAGCCTGATCGCCGGCATGATGATGCAGCGCCCCGCAACACGCCTGCGTGTCCGGCACCCGAACGCCGACGCCGAGCCGGTTCAGTACAAGTAGAGTTGAAGAGACGGTCTCGGCATCCAGAAGATTTGCCGTACAGCCGAGAAACAGGGCGACCCGGCCACGCTCGTTCTGGCCTTGTGCGGGATAAAAATCGTTCCAGCGTACCGAAGTGGATATATCCGGAAGTCCCGCGTCGAATTCGGACAGTCCCAGTGCTTTCAGCAAGCCCGTCTTTTGTAGCAGTCCTTTGCTCTCGCGTCCCGATTTTTCAACCAGGCGTTCCACCCAGCGGGAAGCGCGCTTATTGGTCAGCGCAATCTTGATCCCGGCGGACTTGATGCGAGCCGATGTGGTTTTTTCCACCTCGCCGGTCTCGCCGCGAAACCGATCGACGAGGCTGCCGTACGGAACATAGGCCGGACAGACCGCCTCGCAGGATCGGCACAAGAGGCAATTATCGATGTGACTTACCAATTCCGGCGTCGCAGCGAGTGATCCTTGTGCCCAGCCCTGGATCAGGGCGATGCGTCCGCGCGGGGATTCGTTCTCGTCCAGAGTTTTGTTGTAGGTAGGGCAATGGGGCAGGCACAGCCCGCATTTGACGCAGAGATCGGTATCGGAAAACCGTTGGGATCGATTCAAAGAAGTTCGAGAAAAACTGTAACTGGTTAGTGGCGGAAATGTCGCATGCCGGTAAAGACCATGGCCATGCCGTGTTCGTCGGCGGCCGCGATCACTTCCGGGTCGCGTATCGAGCCGCCCGGCTGAATGACGGCGGTGATCCCGGCCGCGGCGGCCGAATCCACCCCGTCGCGGAACGGGAAGTAAGCGTCCGAAGCCATAACCGAGCCTTGAACGGCAAGTCCTTCGTCCGCGGCCTTGATCGCCGCGATGCGCGCCGAATAGACGCGGCTCATTTGTCCCGCACCTATGCCGATGGTTTGGCGGTTCTTGCAATACACGATGGCGTTGGATTTGACATACTTGACCACTTTCCAGGCAAACAAGAGATCGGCCATTTCGTCTTCGGTTGGGGCGCGCTGGGTGACGATACGCAAATCTTCCCGAGCAACAACGCCCAAGTCCCGGTCTTGTACCAGGAGACCACCGGATACGCGTTTGAAATCCCATTCCGGCGCGGGAGCGCTAGCCCAAGGACCGGATTCCAAAACCCGTACGTTGGCTTTTCCGCTGAGCACTTGAAGCGTACCCTCGCCCACCCGGGGAGCGATGATCACTTCCACGAACTGTCTTTCGATGATGGCGCGGGCGGTTTGCACATCCAGCGCTTGATTAAAGGCGATGATGCCGCCGAACGCGGAGGTTGGGTCGGTGGCGTAGGCGCGGTCGTAAGCCTCCATCAGTGTCTTGCCCTGCGCGACGCCGCATGGATTGGCATGCTTGACGATGACGCAGGCAGGCGAGTCGTCGAAAGTCTTGACGCATTCGAGCGCCGCATCCGCGTCGGCGATATTGTTGTAGGACAGTTCCTTGCCCTGAAGCTGTTTCGCCGCAGCGACGGTGCCGCTGGGCACGCCGGGTACAACGTAGAATGCCGCTTTTTGGTGCGGATTTTCCCCGTAGCGCATCGCTTGGGCTTTGCGGAAACGCATCACGAGCGGGTCCGGGAATGTGTCCGAGTCTTCGGCCTTACCGAGATAAGCCGCAATGGCGCTATCATAGGCAGCGGTATGCCGGAAACTTTTGATCGCCAGCTTGAATCGCATGTCATCGGACAGACAGCCGGCTTGCGCTTGAAGTTCCCCGAGAACCTCGGGGTAATCGGTTGGGTCGACGATTACGCCCACCGATTCATGATTCTTGGCGGCCGCACGGATCATGGCGGGACCGCCGATATCTATGTTTTCGATGGCTTCGGCGAGTTCACAGTCGGGCTTGGAGATGGTTTGCTCGAAGGGATAAAGATTGACGACCACCAGATCGATGGGAGAGATGCCGTGTTGCGCCATCACATTCTCGTCGATCCCGCGGCGCCCGAGAACGCCGCCGTGGATCTTGGGGTGCAAAGTCTTGATCCGTCCGCCCATCATTTCGGGAAAACCGGTATAGTCGGATACTTCCACTGCCGCGATGCCGTTTTCGCGCAAAAGCGCGGCTGTCCCGCCCGATGACAGGATCTCGATTCCAAGGTCAGCCAGTCCTCGGCAGAATTCCACAAGTCCGGATTTGTCTGACACGCTAACGAGTGCTCGGGAGACTTTGATTTTCATGAAAAGATGACGCGGGCAGCTGAAAATTAAAAAAGATTACTCGATGCCATACTGAAGCATCTTCTTGCGTAAGGTGCTGCGGCTAACGCCGAGTACCAGCGCCGCCTTACTCTGGTTATGACCGCATTGCTCCAATACGGTTTCGATCAAGGGCTTTTCCACTTCGCTGATGACCATGGCGTAGAGATCCGTTGCCTCATGCCCGTCGAGCTGAGCAAAGTAGCGCGTCAGGGTCATGCGTACGTGGTCGCTCAAGAGCAATGTGGCATCGGTTTTGAACTCGACGGCATTGGGCATTGCCTCGATATTCCTTGCTTGTGCTTTCATGCAGCCAATTTCCGACTTTCTTCGTTAAACAATTGGTTTATTAAATCCAGTTGCTGATTGGCACCGTCTTGAATGTTGAACAGCGGGCCGAAATCCGGCGGGCAGGAAAGATGGCTCAGGTACCAACCGACGTGCTTGCGCGCGATCCGCACTCCGAGATGTTCGCCGTAGAATGCATAAAGTCCGTTCAGATGTTCCAAAATGACATCCCGCGTTTCCTCCGCTCCGGGCAGTCCGGACTCGACGCTTCCGCTAAGAAAATGGTCGATGCGACGAAACAGCCAAGGGTTTCCGAGGGCGGCTCGACCGATCATGACAGCATCGGCACCGGTGAGTTCGAGGACGGCCGCTGCTTTTTCCGGCGAATCGACGTCGCCGTTGGCGATCACCGGGATGCCTACAGTTTGCTTGACCTGGTGAATTGTAAGGTATTCGGCTTGCCCGGAAAAGCCGCAGGCTCGGGTGCGACCATGAATCGTGATGGCGCGAATGCCCGCATTCTCGGCGATTTTCGCAACGGTGACCGCGTTGCGGTGGTTGGGGTCCCAGCCGGTGCGTATTTTTAGCGTGACCGGTACCTCCACCGCTTCGACAACCGCTTCCAAAATCCGCGCGACCAGGCGTTCGTCTCTGAGAAGCGCCGATCCGGCGGCTTTGTGGCACACTTTCTTGGCGGGACAGCCCATGTTGATATCGATGATCTGTGCGCCTCGATCGGCGTTGATTCTGGCGGCTTCGGCCATGGCGGCCGGATCGTTGCCGAGAATCTGTACGGCACGGGGTTCCGGCTCTCCGGCGTGATCGCTCCGTCGCAGGGTCTTGCGATCATGGCGCAAGGCGGGATTGGCGGACACCATTTCCGATATGGCGAGAGCTGCGCCGTAACGACGGCATAGCATTCGGAAGGGGCGGTCGGTTACGCCGGCCATAGGAGCCAGAATCAAGCGGTTAGCCAGTCGATACGGGCCGATATACATAGTGATGAGTCTATTGCGGGCGCAAAAGTCTAGCCGGATCAGGGTATGGACGCAAAAATTTTTCCTGCCATTTGTCCATGTTTTTAAGCCGCTGCAAGTCTTCAGGACGGTCGATATCCCACAACGGGGAGAGTTCCGCCCACCGCCAGCGCAGCTTTTCAAGCCGTTGCCGCGTCTCGTTCAGCACCTCCGCTCCGCCCCATGGCATGTTTCGGAACAGTTCGTCGTCGGTCCGGGTCAGCCCGAGCAAGCAGTAACCGCCATCTTCGGCCGGACCGACGACCGCATCGTTTCCGTTCATCAATGCGATGATCGCATTTTCCACATAAAGGGGATCGAGCGCCGGACAATCGGTGCCGATAATGATGATCTGGTTCGCCTTCTCGAGAGACTCGCGGGCAGCGTAGGCCATGCGCGCTCCGAGGTCGCCCCGGCATTGCGTTTTCAGGGCTGCTCCCAACAGTTCCAAGCCGACAAATTCGGGGTGGCCGGTATCGGGAGAGCACCAAAGCTGTACCGGGCACAGGTTTGCGTGCAGCATCTCCCGGCCCGTTTTGCGGAGTAGAGCAGTATGCAACCGTGCCGCCGCTTCCGCGCTTAGAGCGGGAATCAATCGGGTTTTTACTTGCCCCGGAATCGGCGCCTTCGCCATGATGGCCAGGGTGGCAAGCGGAAAACGGTAGTCCGACATACTTCAACGGAACGGCAAAATCAGCAGCCGCGAAAAGTCTAGCAGTTTTGGATCGCGTTGGTCTTTGAGGCCGATTTCCATGCCTTCTTGGCCCAGGAGCGGCGTTGCGCAATAAGTGCCGCACAGCTTGTCCCAGAACGGCACGGAAAATCCGAAATTGCTGTCCATTTCCGGCTTGTAGGTCGAATGATGGATGCGGTGCATGTCCGGGGTGATGAGAAACAGTCGGAGTCTCCTTTCCCACGGAGCCGGGATGCGCGCATTTCCGTGATTGAACAAAGCACAGGCGTTCAAAAGTATCTCGAAGACCAGAATGGCCGTCGGCAATATTCCGAAAGCGATGGCTAAAGCCATTTTGTAGTAGGTCGACAGGACGATTTCCAAGGGATGAAAACGGATGGCCGTGGTCGTGTCGAAACCGAGGTCGAGATGGTGAATCTTATGCAATCGCCAGAACAGCGGAACCCGATGAAAGGCGATGTGCTGGAGGTAGATGGCGAAGTCGAGCAGGAGTAAGCCAGCTGCGAAGGATAAACTGTAAGTCAGGGCGAGTTGGTTGAACAGGCCCCAGTGGCTTTCGAGTGCGAACTCTGCGGCGAAATATGCGCCTCCGCCGCTTAAGATGCGTGCGACGGCGGAGTTGAGGGTCATCAGGCCGAGGTGCCGCGCAAGCCGGCGTATCTTGCCTTCGGGAAACGTCCGGAATGGACTACGCCACTCCCATAACAGCATCATGCCAAGCACGCCGAGAAAGAAAACAAGACGGAGGATAGATTCAGTCATGGCGGTAATATGCGGCGGCTAACTTGGCCGGATTGGTCCCGAGAAAATAGAGCAGTCGCAGTTTCCACATGAGGAGGATAGTACGCACCGTTCCGTTTTGTTCCCATCGCCGGCTGGACGTTATCACCCGCTCCAGAAGGCAGGCGGGGCTAGCGATGCGTTTTAGCCGCTCGCTCAGCGCTATGTCCTCCATGAGTGGGATCTCCGGAAAGCCGCCGATGCGCTCGAAGATGTCTCGCCGCACGAATATGGCCTGGTCGCCCGTCGCGATGCCGGTCAAGCGAGAGCGCCAGTTCATCAGGGTTTCGACGATCCGCAGCAACGGACGATTCCCGGACAGCCGCACGTCGAAGCGTCCCCATGCGGCCTGGGATTCGAAAACTTTTGTTAACGCGAGGAGTGCGTTCTCCGGCAATCGGGTGTCGATATGGAGAAATAACAGGTAGCCGCCCGTCGCTACGCTTGCGCCGGCATTCATCTGCGCGGCTCGCCCCTTGGGCGCGCGTACGATCGACGACACGAATTCACGGGCCAGGTTCGGACTACCGTCCGTGCTTCCGCCGTCGGCAACGACGATTTCGATTCCCTGACTTCTTAACGGCTGCAGCCGGGATAGCGCCTCCCGGATTATGTCCGCCTCGTTCAAAACCGGAATGATGACAGACCAACGAACGTTTGCGGGCATGTCGCGACACGAGTCGCGGGAGGGTTTGGCGGCCGACTTCTCAGCTAAGCCGTTCGATCTGTTTGTCATGCCGCCGACTCAACAGTGCAAGCGATATCAAAGCCCCGGCCAAGGCAAAAGCCATGTCCGATTGCGCATCCCACAGATCGCCTTGCATCGCCAGAAAATCCTCGGCCCCGTCTCTCAAGGCCACCGCAACGGCCCATTCAACGAGCTCGTAGGCGGCGCTGAGCGCGAGGCACAGGGCCGCGACAATCGCGGCCAGCCAGCGTCGATCCCGAAAAACGCCGGAACGAATGAAAATTTCTCGAAAAACAACCGCGGGCGAAAACCCTTGAAAAAAATGAGCCAGCTTGTCGAAGTTGTTTCGCTGACTCCCGAATAGCGGTTTCAGCCAATCGAAAAAAGGAACTTTGCCGAACGAGTAATGCGCGCCGACGAGGATCAGCAGGCATAAAGCCAGGATCAGGCTATAGGCCAGAGGAGTCAGAGGAAAGAGACGATGCGTGGCGATTACTGCGACGAACGCGGCCATGGCGGGTATTGCATCCAAAAGCCAGACGCTATAGCTGTACGGCTGAACGACCGACCACGCCAGCACGGAAACAAATGCAAAAATAAAGATGTTGAACAATGATCTGATATCTCCAGCGGTTTCCATTAAACATTGACTAATTACGGCTCCATGAGTAGCCTTTACGCCAGCTTACGAGATTACTCTAAGTCGTCCGAACCACACTTCGCAAAATGGCCGTGCAACGTTACGGCCGTATCGAGTTCAAGGAGGGAGCATAGTGTACGTTAAGCCTTCAATCCGGTCGCATCGGGTGTTCAAGGCGACAGCGCTGCACGCAAAGGACGGCACTTTGCCGAATTTCAATCCATCGCCCTTGTTTTCTTCGCGGCATCGATCCGTTTTCGACAAGCCGCGGCGCGCCTCCTATGAAATCACTCGTCTGAAGAGTCAATCTTTCAAAACCTTGGCTTGTCGGAGGCAATCGAATCGTGGCTGAGGTGTTACTCATAAGCCGGTGCTGGCGCGCCGAATGTTTCGATCAGTTCTATTCGGTGTTGTTCCATCAACGTGTCCCGCCGATTTAGCGGTCGGCGGCAGGCAAGGAAGTGATAATGATAAAAAAATGCATGGTCTTCATTTGTGGGGCATTTTTGCTTGCGCTCGTAGATAGCGGTGTTTCCCACGCCCGTACGAAGGCGGGAGCGACGAAATCAGCGGTAGAGGATACCGTTCCTCGGAGTGAATACGAGAAACTGAAACAAGAAGTCGAGGCGCTGAAGGCGCAGGTCCAGATTCTCATCGAAAACGAAACTTGGGAGCGAGAGTCCTTGCCGCAGGCGCAGGCACAGAAAACCCAAGAAGCGGCGGCAGAGACATCCGAGCAAGGGGAGAAGACGGCGACGGCACGAGCCGAAACGGCTCCCGCCGCGCCCAAAAAAGTATCTCCGGAAATGGGGTTGAAGGAGGGGGACCGAGAAAAAGAGGCGGAGGAGGCCAAGATAGAACTCGATCAATTCCTGAGATCGCAAAAGGTCTTGTTCAAGAGAGGCGATCTGCAGGTCGAGTTCATCGCGAGTTACGCTCAAGATACATCCGAAATATCGCCATATAAAGTGAGGGCTAGAGCGGCAAGCGCTGGTGTTTTGTTTCGCTACGGCTTGATCGACGATCTCGAGCTGGATATATCCGTTCCATTTAATTTCCAAGAGCTAGAACTAGATACAATTCAGCCGTTTTTTGCTCGCGAAGGCTTTAGGCGGCAGGATGGTTCCGGACTGGGTGACGTCAGTGGCAGTCTGCGATGGGGCGCCTTGCACGAAGAGGGCCTCGTTCCGGAAACAACGTTGAGCCTGAACGTCAAATCCGATACCGGACGGGAGGGGCGCGGCCTTACGAGTGTTTTAGGGCCCAGCGTAGGGTCCAATTTACTGATCGTAGATCCCAGTTTAGGCACAGGCTTTTGGAATGTCGGCGGTTCCGTATCGCTCGTCAAGACGGTGGATCCGGTAGTCCTCTTCGGTTCTCTGGGCTACAACGCGGTCCTCGAAGACGGCAGAATCGACCCGGGCGATCAAATTCCTTACTCCCTCGGTATGGGCTTCTCGTTGAACGATCGGGTAAGTTTCTCCACAGCCTTGAACGGTGCCGCGATACTGAGAGACAAGATCGATGGTCGAGAAATTACGGGTTCCGGCAGGGATATTCACTCGCTCAACTTGGCCGTTACCGTACAGGTGGCTAAGGGCTTATTTGTGGAACCCTTCGTAAATTTCGGCTTGACCGAAGAGGCCACGGATTTTTTCGCGGGCGTCAACGTTCCGTACCGGTTTGATCGACAGTATCCCCTGCCTTTTTTCCGATGAGCAGAGCGTCTATCTAACTAAAGGAGATTAAATGCTATGAGTAGCTGTTTTATTCAAGGTTTCATTCTCCCGGTTGGAGAAGAGAGTGGGGTGGCTCATTTTCGACTCC
>NZ_JBDIVO010000033.1:0-25536 GCF_039794385.1 Methylocaldum sp.
CCTGATAAGTCCAAATCGGCCAATCCTTATCGTACAAGTTAAGCTCGGGATCGATGCCGATCAGCTCCATGTTGGAGGCCCAATAAGAGTCCACAGTACCGACGTCTCGCCAGTACGCTTGTACGCCACTTTGTACATCGCGGAATGGATAGACAAATACTCGATATTTTTTAATTACCGCGGGGATGATGTCTTTGCCGAAGTCGTGACTCGAACCCGGTGTGTCCGCATCTTTGATGAGCTGTTCGAACAAGAAGCCGGTGTTGAAGACATAAATGCCCATGGACACCAATGCATGATCGGGCCGATTCGGCATGGGCGGTGGATTTTCCGGCTTTTCGATAAAGTTGGAGACGCGTTTGTCTTCACTGACATGCATGACTCCGAACGCTTTCGCCTCGGCTAGCGGCACCTCCATGCAACCGATGGTCAAGTCGGCCTGCATTTCCACGTGGTAGGCCATCATCAAGCCGTAATCCATTTTGTAGACATGGTCGCCGGCGAGAATCAGGATATATTCAGGGTCCCTTTGGCGGAAGATATCCAAATTCTGGTATACCGCGTCGGCGGTCCCGGCATACCAAGCTTCCTGAAGGCGCTGCTGGGCAGGCAGGATATCGACAAACTCGCCCAGTTCGGCTCGTAAGAACCCCCAACCCTGCTGAATATGCCGAATTAACGAGTCCGCTTTATATTGCGTTAATACGCCAACTTGTCTGATGCCCGAGTTTATGCAATTTGAAAGTGGGAAATCGATAATTCGAAATTTGCCTCCGAAAGGCACGGCCGGTTTGGCTCGCCACTCGGTCAGCTTATGTAATCGTGTTCCGCGGCCTCCAGCCAGAATAAGAGCCAAAGTATGCCTAGTAAGGCGGCTGACGAAACGGGACGCATGCATCGACTCTGGCATGAAAGGCTCCTTTAGACTGTGCCATCCACTGGGGGCGCAAATTTGATACCATAACGCCCAGGTGTTTCGGGCATTTGCCAACGGCTATATTTTACTATCAGAGGCCAAATAAAGTGAACTCGACCGACACACAATCCGCGAACGAAGCCGGCGGCGTTTTGCCTCAGATGGATTCTGAATTGCAGCGGATCGTTCTGGCGCGCCACCACGATCCGTTTGCGGTTTTGGGTCGGCATCGGACCGAGGGTGGCGATGTCATCCGGGCGATTGTTCCGCAAGCCGAGACGGTGCGGATCGGGGAGCGAGGCCCGGACATGCAACGCATTCCCGGCACCGATGTGTTCGAATGTCATCTGGATCATGATTCCGTTCCCGAGCATTACCGCCTGTTATGGACGGACAAGTCGGGGCAGCCGCAAAGCCATATCGACCCGTATACGTTTCCGCCGCAGCTTTCCGACTTCGACCTTTACCTTTTCGGCGAAGGCAAACATTGGCATATCTATCGTATCCTCGGTGCCCATCCGCACACCGTGGACGGGATCGACGGCATCCTGTTCGCAACATGGGCGCCGAACGCGGAGAGAATCAGCGTGGTGGGCGATTTCAATGCCTGGGACGGGCGGCGGCATCCGATGCGGGTCCGGGGCAACAGCGGAGTGTGGGAACTATTCATTCCCGAGCTCGAACCCGGAACGCTGTACAAATTCGAAATTCGCAACCGCCAGCAGGGTACCGTTCTTTTAAAAACCGATCCTTACGGCCGGCAGTTCGAGCTACGCCCGAATACCGCTTCCTTGGTCGTGCCCGACCGGGCTTACGATTGGAATGACGACGATTGGATGGAACACCGCGCGAACCGCGATTGGCTCCACGAGCCCATGTCCGTTTATGAGGTCCACTTAGGGTCTTGGCGGCATGATGCCGAAGGCGAATTTCTAAACTACCGGGAGCTGGCCAAGCAACTCGTGGCCTATGTCAAGGAGCAGGGCTTCAGCCATATCGAATTACTGCCGATCACCGAGCATCCTTTCGATGGATCGTGGGGTTATCAAACCACCGGCTATTTTGCGCCCACCAGCCGTTTCGGTACTCCGGAGGATTTCCGCTACTTCGTAGATTACTGCCATCAAAACGGAATCGGTGTCTTTCTGGACTGGGTGCCCGCTCATTTTCCGAAGGACGCGCACGGGTTGGCCTGGTTCGACGGTACGCCGCTATACGAACACGAGGACCCGCGGCTCGGCGAACATCGCGACTGGGGTACGCTGATCTACAACTACGGCCGAAACGAAGTCCGCAATTTTCTGATCGGCAGTGCGTTATTCTGGCTGGAAGAATTTCACCTCGACGGACTTCGCGTCGATGCGGTCGCCTCGATGCTTTACCTGGATTATTCCCGTGAACCCGGCGACTGGATCCCCAACAAGTACGGCGGCAACGAGAATCTGGAAGCGATCGCCTTTCTGCGCGAGCTCAATACCGTGACGCACCAGCAATTTCCAGGCACGCTTATCATGGCCGAAGAATCCACCGCCTGGCCGCAGGTGACCCGTCCCACCTGGACCGGGGGGTTGGGCTTTTCGATGAAATGGAACATGGGCTGGATGCACGACACCTTGCTCTACATGAGCAAGGACCCCATCCATCGCCATTATCATCACGATCAGCTGACCTTCGGCTTGCTGTACGCGTTCACGGAGAATTTCATACTGCCGTTCTCCCATGACGAAGTCGTCCACGGCAAGGGTTCGATGCTGCAAAAAATGCCGGGAGACGATTGGCAGCGTTTCGCCAATCTGCGTTTGCTGTACACCTTCATGTTCACTTATCCGGGCAAGAAGCTGCTGTTCATGGGCTGCGAGTTCGGTCAAGGCGGTGAATGGAATTTCAGCAAGGCTTTGGACTGGTATGTACTCGCGTACCCCAATCACAGCGGACTCAAGCAACTGGTGAGCGATCTCAACCGCCTTTATCGGGAAAACCCGGCGTTACATAGGTTCGATTTCGAACAAAAAGGCTTCGAATGGATCGATTGCCACGATGCGCCTCAGTCGACTCTGAGCTATCTGCGACGGTCCTCCGACGAGTTCGCGGTCATGGTGTTCAATTTTACCCCGGTGCCGAGGCAGAACTATCGCATCGGCGTGCCGGAGCCCGGCGTCTACCGAGAGATCTTCAATTCCGACTCGCGTCATTACGGCGGGAGTAATATCGGCAATAGCGCCGTGACCACGGAAGCAAAGGAATGGATGGGAAGGCCGTATTCCATCAGTCTTACACTGCCCCCTTTGGCCGGAATCGTTTTGACTTGCGAGGTTCTTAAGGAGGATGAACCGGAACCTCCCGAATGAAGAAAATACTCTTCGTCACCAGCGAGGCGTATCCGCTCATCAAGACCGGGGGGCTCGCCGACGTCTCGGGAAGCCTGCCGATAGCCTTAAAGGGCCTAGGCCACGATGTCCGCATACTGCTTCCGGGATATGCTTCGGCCATGGCGGCAGGTCATTTCGAACAGGTCCGACTGCTGCACGGCGATGGCGAAATTGCCATTCTGGAAGGCGTTCTGCCCGGTTCGACGGTACCGGTTTGGCTGCTCGCCCATCCCCAGTACTTCGGGCGGTCCGGCAATCCATATTTGGGGCCGGATGGAAAACCCTGGCCCGACAATCCCGAGCGGTTCTCGTTGTTGTGCCATGTTGCCGTGGAGATGGCCATGAATCGGCTGGGACTCCGATGGAAGCCCGACATCGTGCACTGCAACGATTGGCAAACCGGTTTGGCACCCGCGTTGCTCAGCGACGAGCCGGGACGGCCAGCCACCGTTTTCACGATCCACAATCTCGCCTATCAGGGAGTCTTTCCTCACGAAACCTTCGTCAAGCTGCGCTTGCCGAATCGATTTTGGTCCAGTCAGGCGCTGGAGTTTTACAACCAGTTGTCCTTCATCAAAGGAGGATTGGTTTTCGCCGACCGGATCACTACCGTGAGCCCTCACTATGCCGAGGAGATTCAGGGAGAGGAGTTCGGTGCCGGACTCGAAGGCTTGCTCAAGCATCGCCGGGAGCGGCTCAGCGGCATACTCAACGGTATCGATGCCGACGCTTGGAATCCGGCCACCGATCCCTTTATTGGGACGAATTTCGACATCGATTCGCTGGAAAAAAGGCCGGCCAACAAAGCGGCGTTGCAGCGGGCGTTCAAGCTGGCGGAGGATGACGGGATCGTTTTGATGGCTTGGGTCGGGCGCTTGGTTCAGCAAAAAGGCATCGATCTCGTGATCGAGCTTCTGCCCAAGCTGATTCGGATGCCCATTCAGCTAGTCATCGTGGGCAGCGGCGAAGCCCGATACGAGCAGATTCTATTGCACTGGGCACGTCTGTATCCCGATCGTATCGCGGTCAAGCTGGGTTACGACGAGCCGAGCGCGCACCTGATCGAAGCCGGCACCGACCTATTCCTGATGCCTTCCCGGTTCGAGCCCTGCGGTCTCAATCAGATGTACAGCCAACGCTACGGGGCCGTGCCGGTCGTGCGTCATGTGGGCGGTTTGGCGGATACCGTGGACGATGCCAACGCCACGAATCTGACGATGGGCCGGGCTACCGGGGTGGTTTTCCGCGATGCTGCCGCCGATGATTTGTTCCACGCCTTGAATCGAGGTTTCGTGCTTTGTCAGAACAAGGTGCTTCGGGAGAAGGTCCAAAAAGCCGGTATGAGCAAGGATTTTTCTTGGCAGCAAAGCGCTCAGCGTTATCTCGATTTGTACGATCGGGCCATGGCCGATCGCCTGACTGCCGACAGCTTGCTGCGTCTCGACGTGGAAACCTAAGCTTTTCGTGCCGATATGTGGCTACGTCTCGCCTTTATCGCAATCGCCGTCACAGTCTCGAATGCCCCGGCCGCCGCTCAGGATTTGTCGACCATCGAGCTGTTCCACCGTCCGTCGGATGAGATGGTGCCGTTGATCCAGCCCTTGCTGGGGCCGGGCGATGTCGTAATCCCCGCCCGCGATCGGCTTATTCTGAAGGCCGACCCCAGAAAGGTCGAAGAAATCCGCGACTTGGTTCGGCAGCTCGATAAAAGTTCGCACAGACTTCTGATCACGGTCACTCAAGGCCGTGATCTGTCCACGGAAACCTTGAATGCGCAGGGGCGTTTGCGCGGACGGATCGATCTGAACCGTCCGGCCGATTCGGATATTCGTATCCGCGGGCATCTTTATCAGTCGGAAGGCCGCGATTCAGCCGGCCACACGCAACAGTTGCAGACTCTGGAGGGGCGATCCGCCTATATCGAAGTCGGAGAACAGATCCCTGTTCCGACTCAATCCTATTATGGCTATGGGTACGGCTACAGCGAAAACATCGAATACCGGCCGGCAACCACCGGATTTGCGGTAACGCCCAGATTGTCCGGCAGCGAGGTGATCATAGAACTGTCGCCTTGGTCCGACCGGCTCAGCCGGGACCGGTTCGGCGTCATCGACACGCAAAGCGCACACACGGTAATACGGGCCGCGCTCGGCGAATGGGTCGAGATCGGCGGACAAGTGGAAACGTCCGTCCGCGAAGAAAGCGGGCTCGCCAGCCGAAGCTATTCCACCCGCAGCCAGCAAAACAGGATTTTTCTCAAGGTCGAGGATTTGGACGCGGGTAAGCCTTGACGACCATTATTCCTCCCTCAACGCCAAGGCCGGAGTTAGTCTGCTTGCCCTCCATGCCGGATAGAGTCCGGCGATCAACGCCGCGGTAATCGAAAGAAGCGGCGCTTGCCACAGCTCCACGCCGGAAACCGCCAAATCCATGCTCCAGCCGAAAGACCGAAGGTTGATGACCTTGACCAGTGCCATGGCCAGGGCGAACCCCAGGGGCAGTGCAAGAACCCCGGCGCAAAGGCCCAGAAAACTGGTTTGCGTGAGCACGAGGCCGATCAGTTGCCGCGGCGTCATTCCCAGCGATCGCAGCACGGCGAATTCCCGCGTCCGTTCGAGCTGTATCGCCAGCAGCGCGCTCAGGATCCCGATCAGCGCGACCCCGACGGCGAGGAGGCGCAGCACATGGGTGACGGCGAAGGTGCGTTCGAAAAACTCCATCGAGGCTTGCCGGATTTCGATATTCGAACGGATCAGCACGGTGCCGGGTTGCCGAGTCAGGTCCTGTATTTTCGCTTTTACCGCTTCTGCCGTAATCCCGCTTGCGAGATAAAGGCCGAGCGAGGTTACGCCGGTATCGTTCCAAAGGTCCGCATACAAGTCCCGTCGCAGGACTGCGAGTCCCTGATCCGAGCGGTAATCGAAAAAGACTCCGGCGATGACAAACGGCTTCGGACCTCGTGACGTGCTCAACATTAAGGAATCGCCGGCTCCCAGCCCGTGCCGCGTGGCAAAAGGTTCGGAAACGATGACGACCGGCTCGGCCATAAACCGCTTCCAAACCGTCCGATCGTCGGCCGATTTGAAACGGAACGCCGGCCGCTCCGGGTAAGCCGGCTGAAACGCCAGGAGCTCGATGCGGCCGACTGAGGATTCGGCGAAGGTCCGGCGTCCGAGGCTGAAGCCCGCGATGCCGGGCAAGCGAACGGCGTCCTCCAGCAGGGATGAGGGCAAGGGTTCGCTCGCGATGCCGGTTTCCGTGGGACGGGCCACGTAAAGATCGGCCTGAAGCAGTTGTTGCAGCCAATCGGCAATGGTGAAGCGAAAGCTCTCCACCATCATGCCGACGCCGATGGCGACGGCTACCGAAATGCTCAATGCCGCCGTCGCCAAACCGGTTCGGCTCAAAGCGGCGGACGTACCTCGGATGGCCAGGCGGACGATTGGCCTGGCGGTGCGCGGACACAGTCTGGTGAGGCCCAGCATCGCTGCGGGGATAAAGAGCGCATAAGCCCCCGCCAGCAGGAAGATCCCGACTATCGCCGTAATCAGACCGGCCGCCGGCCAGTTCAGGAGGAAGACTCCGAGGATTCCGCTTGCTATCCCCAATAAAGTCAATTTCGGCAGCCACCGGCGCACGCTCTGTTCCAGGCCGGAGCGGCGCTGGGCGCGGACCGGCCGGGTCGAAGCCGCATCCAGGGCGGCGGGCAATGCCGCCAATACCGAGGCCGAGATTCCGATCGACAGGCTGCGCAGTAAAGCCGCAGGAGAGACCGAAAACTCCGTCACCGTGACGACGAAATACATATCGCTGATGGTGCGGGTGATTTGATCCAGAAGACCGCGAGCCGCGACCAATCCCAGCATCAATCCCAGCAAGCTGCCGAAGAGACCGAGCAGTCCGGATTCCAACAGGATTTCGCTCATGACCTGTCTGCGAGTGACTCCGACGATGCGGAGATTGGCGAGCAGCGGGCGGCGTTGCAGCACCGTGAAGGTCATCGTGTTGTAGATCAGGAAAAGGCCGACCAGCAGCGCCATCAGACTCATGGCTTTCAGGTTGATTTCGAAGGCATGGGCCATGCGCGCGGTTGCGGTGTTTCGTCCCGCGGCATCGATCAGCGCGGTGTTTTCGGGCAGCATGCCGCGTAGCTTCTCCAGTTCGCGGGATTCGTCGGGCAAGACGAGGTCGATGCGGTCGAGCCCGCCGATCTTGCCCAGTATCTCCTGGGCCGTGGCGATGTCGGCGAGCAGCAGGCCTTCCAAAGCGGGATCGGGCTTTTCCTCGGGATCGACATAGCCGACCACGCGTACCGTCCGCGGCGTGCCCGCGATCTCCACGGTCAGGTTGTTGCCGGGGCCGATGTTGAGCCGCTGGGCGGTGACACGGGAAATCAGCGCCGTATCGGGCTCCGTCAGAAGATCGACCAGCGCGGCGAACGATGATCGAGTGAGCCCTTGCCGTATCGGGCTTTCAGTGAAGGGGTCGAAGCCGGCGAGTCGCAGGGTCTGATCGTGCGCCGCGACATAGCCTTCGACGACGGGCGCCATGGGCACATCGCCTAAATCCCGTCTGAGCTTGGGATAAAGCGTCTCATCGAGGAGTCCGGCCCCGGCGACGATGTGATGGGTAGTCTTGCCGGTCAGCGCGCTCATCGACAGCTGAAAGGCGCGGCGCGAACTCTCTACGGCCAAATCCACCGAAACCAGCATCGCTACCCCGAGGGCGATCCCCAGAATCGCCAGCACGAGCTGTAGCGGATGCCGGTAAAAGTGCCGGCGATTGGCTTTGTTCAGCAGCGTCATCGTGACATGAGCCTGCCGTCCCGCAGCTCCCACACCGCATCGGCGCGCTCGGCCACTTCCCGGCTGTGGGTGGCGACCAGCAAGGTTTTGCCGCGCCTTCTGACGGCGTGATCGAGGAGATCCAGAATGTGCCGCCCCGTCGCGCTGTCCAGATTGCCGGTCGGTTCGTCGGCCAGAATCAGCGAGGGATCGTGCACCAGCGCCCTAGCCAGGGCGACCCTTTGTTGTTCGCCCCCGGACAGCGAATCCGGATAGCTGTCCTGCCGGTCGGCCAAACCGACTTCTTCGAGCAGCGTAACTGCCCGGCGCCGGGATTCGTCGGCGGAAAGGCCGTTCAGTTCGGCGGGCAGGGCGACGTTTTCCAGCACCGTCAAGGTCGGCAGCAGATTGAAGAACTGATAGACGAAGCCGATATGGCTGCGCCGGAACAGGGTTCGCTCCGGTTCGCGCAGTCGGTTCAGATCGAGATCTCGAACAATGATCGATCCGGAGTCTGCCACGTCCAGACCTGCGATCAGATTCAAAAGAGTCGATTTCCCCGATCCGCTCTGTCCCAGCAAGGCCACGAAGCGCCCTTCGCCGATGTCGCCGTCGATACCCTGGAGCACCGGACGCAGTCGGTCGCCTTCCCGATAACCATGAGTCACGCCGCGCAGCATCAGCAGCGGTCGCTCGGAATGGATGGCGGCGGGGGCTTCGGTATGCAAGTTGCCTTTGGTACTGTTCGTGACGAAACTCAAATCACATCGTCACCCCGGCATGGAAGGGGCCGACTAAAGGCCCGTTTGCGATTGGGACTGCCGGGGTCCAGGTTACAAGGACGTAGACGCCCCGCCATCCTCGGCCTCTGGATTCATGTCCCACAGTCCCTGTGCGGCACCCTGCGGGCGCTTCGCGTGCAAATCGGCCTCGCCACGCTACGCCGTCCCGCTTCGCTCGCGAGTCCTGGGCAGTCCTTCCCTGGCCTGCCCGCTCGCCGCATTGCGCCTCGCCCTGCCGATTTGTCCGGCACAAATTTGCCAGGAGCAAATTTGGACGTGCGCAGCACGGTCCGAAGGACGAACCCCGGGGACGGGGTGAGCAAGCCATGCCGGAATGACGAGCAATACTGACATTTCTTCCTTTGCGTGCGGTAAACGGCCGACACCGCCCTAAGACGGTAAGTCGAAGTAATGGATGCTGAACAGATTGCAGTCGTCCAGCCAACATCCTCGGACCCCGAATCCCGCCGTCCGGGCCAGCCTTTGAAATTCTTCGACCGTGTACTTGTAGGAATTTTCCGTGTGCACCGATTCGCCGTCGGCAAATGTGAGGACTTCTCCGGCCAGGTGAATTTCCTGCGCGCCGCGGCTGATCAGGTGCATCTCGATGCGGCTTTCTCGGGCATTGTAGAAGGCGTAATGATAGAACCGGCCAGGATCGAAATCGGCGTCCAACTCGGTGTTGAGGCGGTGCAACACGTTCAGGTTGAACTCACGGGTCAGTCCTTGCGCGTCGTTGTAGGCCCGGTGCAGCACCGCCGGATCCTTCTTGAGATCGACGCCGATCAGCAAACCGCCGTCCGGTTCCACGAGTCGAGCGACCCGTCGAAGGAAAGCCAGAGCCTCTCCGGGCTCGAAATTACCGATGGTCGATCCGGGGAAAAACACGACTTTTTTCGATTCGGCCGATGCCGGAGGCGGCTCGAACGGTTCCAAGCCGGCGGTATAGTCCATGCACATCGCGTGCACCCGCAACCATGGGTATGCGGCTCCCAGCGCCTGCACCGAAAGTTTCAGATGATCCTTGGAAATGTCCATCGGCATGTAGACGGCGGGGTGCAGGGTTTCCAGCAGGAGCTGCACTTTTTGGCTGTTGCCGCTGCCCGGCTCGATGAGGATGCAGTCCTTGCCGATGGTTTCCGCGATCTCTTGAGCGGAGTCGCGGAGAATGCCGATTTCAGTGCGGGTCGGGTAATACTCGGGCGTCTCGCAAATGGCCTCGAACAATTCGCTGCCCCGCTTATCGTAGAACAGTTTCGGGGGCAGCCGTTTTTTCGGGCTGAAGAGGCCGCTCAATACCTCGTCGAGGATATCCGCCTGCGCCGGCTCCCGGTCCGTGAATCGGATGCGCCGAGCGGTCATGAGCCATCCTCCGCCAAGCGGATGCCGGTAAACTGCCAGCGGTCCGGCGGATAAAAAAAGTTTCGATAAGTGGCGCGGATGTGCGACTCCGGCGTCGCGCACGAACCGCCTCGGAGCACCATCTGATTGCACATGAACTTGCCGTTGTATTCGCCGATCGAGCCGGCCAGCGGCTTGAATCCGGGGTAGGGCGCATAAGGGCTCCGGGTCCATTCCCAGACGTCTCCGAAAATCTGCGCGATATCGCCTCCTTCCGTTTCCGAAGTCGCAGCGGGATGATAGCGGCCCGATTCGCGGAAATGACCCCGAATCGTGCAACGGGACGCGGCGCATTCCCATTCCGCTTCGGTCGGCAGGCGTTTGCCCCGGAAACGGGCGTAGGCGTCCGCTTCGTAAAAGCTGACGTGGCAAACGGGCTCGTTCTCGTCGAGAGGGCGCATTCCCGACAAAGTCATCAGCCACCATTCGCCCTCGATGTTCTCCCAGTACAGCGGAGCCTGCCAGCCACGCTGCCTGATCGCCGCCCAACCGTCGGAAAGCCACAATTCCGCCCGCCGATAGCCGCCGGCCTCGACGAACTCCAGGTATTCGCCGTTGGTGACGAGGCGCGAGGCGAGGCGGTAGTCCCGGAGGTAAACCTTGTGGCGGGGTGTTTCGTTGTCGTAGGCGAAGCCCGAGCCGGCATGGCCGATCTCCCTGAGACCGCCGCCGTAGTCCAGCCATCCCAATGCCGACGCGGCCGGAGCTTTCGGATGGTTCGCGTGGCGATAGACCGGCCTCAGGGGATTGACGGCAAAGTTGTATTTGATGTCGGTGAGGAGAAGTTCCTGATGCTGCTGCTCGTGATTCAAGCCGAGCAGGAGGCGCGAAGCGATTTCATCCTTGTCCGACGGCGGCGGGGCAGTCAGCAATTCAGCCATGGCTTCGTCCACGTAAGCGCGATACCGGTAGATCTCCTCTACGGTGGGCCGCGCCAACAGGCCCCTCTGAGGCCGTGGAAAGAAGCTTCCGACGGTTTCGTAATAAGAGTTGAACAAATAACCGTATCGTTCGTGAAAGAGCCGGTAAGGTTTCAGGTAAGGGATCAGCAGGAAGGTTTCGAAGAACCAGGTGGTGTGGGCCAAATGCCATTTCGGCGGACTGACGTCGGGCATCGCCTGGATGACGTAATCCTCGACGGCCAGCGGCGCGCACAAGGTTTCGCTGTGCCTGCGAATGGCCTGGTAGTCCTCGAGCAAGGCATCGGTCGGATTCTCTTTGCGCGCGAAGCGAGCGGAACGATCGGCTTGTATCATGTGTTACCTCCCTGGATCGCAGGGGGCATTCTAAAACGCCGAGCCTTTCAAGGCTAACCGTAGTGTTACTAAAGGGGTAAATTCCAGCGCAAGAGGAGAATCTGTCAGTACACTTTGAAACAGTGCAGTGCGTGACGGAAAGTGATCGTTGTCAGAATGTCAAAACAATAGCTTTTTTCCGTCCGAATCGATTCATATTCGATTATCGGAAATTCGGCGTCGAATCAGAACTGTTCACGAAACCCCGTCCACCATTCGCCGTCAGCCCGTGTCAAAAAAGCTTGACCTGCATGAACGGCAGCCGTCACCTCGCTTCTGCGGGCATGCACCAAAGCCAGCGTCGGCGCCCGGTGATAGCTGCGGCACCGGTTGCGATACAGCGGATCGATAAGCCAGGCTTCCAGCCGGCCCTGCACGGCCGTCGCGCCGCGGCGGTCGGCATCGAGCAGCAGGGATGCGAAAGTTTCGTTCTCGTTATTTTCGTCCGCGACGATCTGCATCACCTCCGCGATGCGGCTGGGCGAAAGGTAATAAAGATACCAACCCGACAGCTTACCGTTCGAATCGCGGACCTGCCGTCCGATCAGCGGACCCCGCGAGGTCACGCTCGACATCTCGTCCAGCAGCCAGGCCAGATAGGATTTGCCGTAATCGGGGTGAAGACGCCAGCGCGCCGAGAGCCTAGGCCAAGCCGCCGCCATGGCTTCCGGCGCGAGATCTTCCTCGACAAGCTTTTCGGTGGAACGTGCCGGACGCAACATGCCGTTCTTCAAGAGGCTCCGTGCCGCACCGTCGAGCAGCACCGAGAGCGGTCGGGACATGCTTACGACCCGCCTGAGAGCAGGATGCTTCCGGCCGATGTATTGGCTGGCGAATGCCGCCGGCCGGAGTAACCGTATCCAGCCCAAGGAGTGCAGGTGCGCGGTCTGTCCTCCCAGTTGCTCCCACAAATAACGCCCCTGGTCGTTTGCGCCGTCGGTAATCGATAAATCCTGAGGACCGCCGAGAAAGTGCCGAAGCAAGAATACGCCGGCGCCCTTGGCCCTTGCCTCCGGAAGTGTCGCGAACGGTCCGCTGCACGCCATGCGTATCGGCCGGCCGTCGAAGATCATCCGCTGCACGCTCACTCTCAGAAATCCGCCGATTCGGCCTTGAGCATCCTCGTAGACCAGCGACGGAATCTCGGGATCGTAGCCTGGCGGATCGAGACACATGCGGCGTACATAATCGGCCAGTCGGTCCGGTGACGCGGAGCGATCCGAGCGGAATACCCGTTCGAGGACTGCCGCTACCGCCGCGATGTCATTAGACGTGAGCGGGCGAATGGACTGGCGCCGCAGAGTCCTGACTCGCGCCGGCTCAAGCGACATCGGTGAGATTCCGCCGGCTTTCGATATAAGCCGCAATTCGGCTTACCGAGCGAAATTTTTCCAGGTTCAGATCCAAGTCGTCGATCGATACCGAGATGCCGAACTCCCGCTCCAATTGAGCGATCAAGTTGACGAGCAGTAGAGAATCCAGCAATCCGGCGTCCACCAGATCGGTATCGGGCTCGGGAATTTCGATGTTGAGGCGATCGAAGAGGAGGCGCGTAACGGCTTGCATCAGTGACTCGGTGCTTTGAGGCATTTTGTTCTCCGGTGCTCATGGGCCAATAAATCGAATAGCAGACGGTCCAGGTATCGATCGCCCAGCCGGTGACAGCGTCGTTGCCGCCCGATCGGTCGAAAACCGGTTTTCTCCAGAACGCGGATCGACGCGACGTTTCCCTCCACGGCCCACGCGTTAATCGCTTGCAGCCCCAAGCTGCCGAAGCCGTGGTCCAGTAACTGGCGGACTGCCTGGGTCGTATAACCGCCGGTTGCGTACGTCTTGTCGCCGAGCACGTACCATAAAGTGGCGGTTTTGAAGAAATCCGTGATGCTGCTGAGCCCGACGATGCCAATCGGCTGTTCGCTCTCCGGCGGCGCGAAAAGGCGTAAACAGTGGATGTCGCGCTGGACCATCACCTGCAACAGCATTGGCGTCAGGATTTGCACGTCGCCGCCGAAGTCCAGCCATCGATAGTTCTCTTCGGCAGCGAGCCAGTCGGCGGCGGTCGCCAACCACTTGCCGTCAAGGTTCCACAGCTGTGTCATGTTGAAAGAGGCTCCGCAAACGAGGCCGGTCGATTTTGCCGTTGGCGTTCTTGGGGAGTCGCTCCAGTGGCAGCCAATGCATCGGTAACGCATAGCCCGGGAGCAATCGAGACGCCTGCTCTCGCAAATGGGCTGCCGACACCGTTGAACCCTGCCGCGGTACGTAGGCGCAGCAGATGGCATTGCCCTCGAATCCGTCGGTCGGCATGGCTACTACGGCACATTCTTCGAGGCTCTCGATCGAATGGAATGCCGCTTCGACTTCTCCGAGCTCGATCCGGTAACCACGGCTCTTGATCTGGGTGTCGGCGCGTCCGACGAAGTAGAACAGGCCATCTTCGCCTCGTCTCGCCAGATCGCCGGTCTGGTAGATGCGGTCTTCGGAGCCCGCCGCGTGGGGATGGGGCAGAAAGGCCGCAGCGGTTTTCTCAGGGTCCTTCCAGTAACCGGGGCTCAGGCCCGCTCCCCCGATGTACAAATCGCCGATTTCGCCGGGCGGAACTTCGTTCAGTTTCGAGTCCAGCACCAGCAACTCTTCGCCGGCGCAAGCGGTGCCGATCGGAATGTTAGCCAGACCATTCCGTGGGCATTCGGGGACGGTGTAATAACTGCTTGCGATGGTTGCTTCGGTCGGACCGTAAAGATTGGTAAACCGGACGTGCGGCAGTCGCTGCATGAAATGGATGAGGATCGGAGTGGGCAATACCTCGCCGCACCACAACATTCGCTTGAGAACCGGAAAGTCGTTTTGCATCACGACCCCGTGCTTGGCCATGAAGTTCAATACCGATGGGACCGAAAACCACTGATTCAACTCGGCCGAGCGGATGAATTCGGCGAGTTTGTGCGGCAATAAATTGAGCGCAGACGGGATCATGTGCAGCTCGGCTCCCGCCGAAAGCGTGCCGTAGATGTCGAACATGGACAGATCGAAATGCAAGGGCGTGTGGCCCGAAATCCGGTCGCCGGGTTCGATGCCGAAGTAACTCCGTGCCCACTCCACGAAGGCGATCACGTTACGATGAGTGATGACCACCCCCTTGGGGACGCCCGTCGAGCCGGAAGTGAATAGAATGTGCGCGATATCTAGCCCGTTGTTTTCGGTCTCCGGCGGTACGGAAGGATATGTGTCCACCTCGGTCATATCGAAGCATGCGGTGAATTTCCGTCCGTTCAAGCGATATTGCTCGATCGAGCCGATCATCATGGGGTAGTCGCCGATCTCTTCAAGGATGTCATCCAAGAGTTTCACCGCCTCGGACGAGACCAGCGCTCCCCACGGCTCGGAAATTCTGATCATCGGTGCCAGGCGCGCGGGGGGGCTGGTCAGATCGATCGGAACATAAACCGCATCTGCCTTGAGCACGCCTAGCATGGCCACGACGGCAGCCGGCGATTTAGGCAGCAACAGACAAATTCGATCGCCGCGGCGGCAACCGGCTTTTAGCAAATGCCAAGCCAAGCGCGAGCTCGCTGAATCCAGTTCTCCGTAAGTCAAAGAGGAACTTCCCAGGGTAACGGCAATGGCATTTGGGCGCAGCTCGGCCTGTCGGGATACGTAATCTTGCAACAGTTCGGGCACGGTGCTTACCCCTTTAGGGATTCTAGGGCTTCGCGAAAAACGACTGCCGTATGCTCCAGTTCTTCCTCGCTGGGCGGGATATCGAGAATGAAAGTACGATAGCCGAGCCTGACGTAGCTGGCGATTTCCCGTGCCACCCGTTCGTAACAGCCCACCAGATAAGGGCAAAACGTCTGGTAATTGTGGAAGGGGCCGAGCCAATAGGGGTTATCGTCGTCCACGGCCGCTGCATGCGACGACAGCTGTTTATGCCAGTCGGAGTCCGACACTTTCATTGCGAGATGATGGGTCAGCTGCCCTTCGCGGGTTTCCGGAAAACGCTCTAAGGCGGCCCGCCATGCCTGCTCGGCCGAGGAACGTGCCACGATGCCCACCCGAACGCCGCAGGGCACTCCGATATCCTTTTCTACGCCTCGCTCTTCATTTGGAGGCAAGGGGTACTTGATCGCGGTTGCGCCTATCGCGTGAGCCGCCGCCATACCGGCATCCGACGAGCCCGATATCAGGATGCCGGGCTGCAGCGAAGGCGGCAGCGACGGAGACATCTTGAGATTGTGGACGTGGTAATACTTTCCCTCGAAGCTTATGCCCGCCGGGCTCTCCAGCAGTTGCCGGATAATCGTCGTGTACTCGACCGTACGCGCGTAGCGCTGGTCATGGGGCGTATCATCGCCAAGGGCCGACAGATCGTTGCGGAAGCCGCCGGCCAGCATGTTCAAATAGACACGCCGCCCGTACAGAAATCCTAGCGTCGCGACTTTCTTCGCGGCCGTATAAGGGTGCATATAGATCGGCTGAACGGCCACCAGCGGAGCTAAGGTCGCAGTGTGTTCCAGAATGATTTGACTCACCAGCCACGGGTCCGCCAGCGAGTTGTCGGTGTAGACCAGAATGCCTCGGCATCCGATACGCTCGCTCCAGCGGGCTACCTCGATGACACGCTGTCGATAGGATTTCGGATCGCCGGTAGTGGATTGAGGGCAGGTCGAGAAAACGTCGATCGCGTCAAGACCGATGCGGCTTTCTCCGGAAAAATCGGCAGATGCACTGTTACGCTGAAGCTGCGACATAAAGCCTTCCTTGGAAATGTCGTTCCAGATCGTTGGTTAAAGCCTGCCTAGCGTGCGCAAAGCGGCCATTGTCCTTTTCGGCCGGGCAGTCGGATCGCGATTGGGCTTGACGCTTTTTCGATTCGGTGTCCGTGAATCTCTGAGTCAAGAATTGGCGTGTCGTTGCCCGATCGATACGTTCATATAAACGTCTTGTGGTCCGGTTCGCCCATTCGTACGTTTACCTATCTTGTCGGGTACGCCGTCTTCAAACGGTCAGCAAAATAGCGCTGCATGAATCGGCCCGTCATCGGCAGAATGGCGACGCCGAGGGATACGTAACCTAACCGGATTCTGCGCCATGCTTCTTGCATGCCCGAAAAATCACTCCGCTGTCGTACTCGGTCCAGGTAGAGCAGGATGGCGTCGCGTGCCCGGCCCGCATGCCCGGATGCCAGATTATCGATGGTCTGGTGAAGTTGAATGATGGTGGGATCGATTCCGTAATGGCGGAGAATATCCGCAACCTGCATATAGCCGGCCCCGAGTCCGCTCAACTCGATGGCGAGATTGAGACCCAGCAGTTCCGGGAAATAGCGGTCCTTGAGCAGCCCGATAGCCAGCATGTAAACCGGCAATTCAAACGCGGCGTCGGTTAATCTTCGATCCTGGGCGAAGCCTTCGGTCTCGAACTCGGGAATCGCCAAGTCCAAGCTCTCCAGCAGCCGTCGATAGACATTGGCATGATTGCGTCCCGGTCTGCCGTTTCCCACCTCGTCGGCATAGATATGCAACAGATGCCGTTCGATCTCGCCGAGATTTTCGGAGGCCGTCGGAATGGCGGCCAGCCAGCAGCCGTCGACCAGAATGGACGGCGCCAGTTGAAGAATTGCCCAAAGACAAAACTCCCGCCCAATCCTGGGATTGCCGTTCAAGGGACGATAGCGCGCGGCTTCCTGCCGATAAGCGGCTTCTATCCACTCGCTGAAGGCCGCCGGATGATAATAGCGCAAAGAACGACGGATCGGTTTCAGCAAGTCCAGCCATCGGCTGCGGCCAAGAATGCGCTTCACCGCGATCGTCGCTTCGGGCGGGCAGTCGCCGGCGGATTCGGCACGGAGCAGCGCGGAGAAGAGCCGTCGGCGGCTCATGGCAGGCGGCGAGGGCTGGTATTTTTTCGGTCCAGCGCGTGCGTTCTGTGGAGTTGGCACCGCACGGGGTTCGCTAATGGACCGGCTAGCCGTTTCGCCGGCGTCGATTGCTTCCGATTCGGCATCGGGATTTTCGATCCAGTTGAGACAGGACCGCCGTTCCTCTTCGGTGAACACGCCGAACATGGCGCCACCGAATTGCATGGCTCGAATCAGCCGGCCGGCGGCTGGACATCGGAGATCCACATAAGGCGAGGTGCGCAATGCTTCGAGCATCGGACCGGGATCGTCCTCGGCCTGTGCCAGCCATTGATCAAGGCTACGCTCTTGGAGCATCACCCGACGATGGTAGCCGACGGCGTACCGGCACTTCGCCCTAACGATGTCGGCCATGGCGTCGGCGGCCGTCGGGCGTCGATTCCGGTCGGCGGAGAAAGCGAGCAGAAGTGATTCGAACGCATGGCGGTAGAGGTGCCAGCCGGCGCGGATACGCGCCAAGTGGCCGTATTCCCGGAGGTGGGACTCCAACGCAGCTGATGCCAAAGGACGGACAGCGTTCGAAAATCGTTCCCGTGCCGAAATCCAAGCGGTTTCAGGGCTATCCGAGAGAGTAGCCCACCAAGCCGAATCCAAAAAGCAATGAGCAAGGGTGTAGCCCAGCAGCTCCGGAAAGAAGGTACGGGGTTTGTGCATCAGGCCGAGATGGAGGCAGGGCATGCGCAGGGCGAAATCGGGGAAACGCCGGTCGCTGAAAAAAGTAGGGCTGTAAATGGGCGGGAGCGTTATGGTCGAATTCGTCAACAAGCTCCGGAAATGTAGGGAAAGGGGCGGTGAGTCGTCCTCCAGCCCGATCGTTCGGCAGTAAATCGCAAATAGGTGACCGTGCGCGGACAAATGGCCCGTGGCCGGCTGGGATACGCGGGCCAGCCACGCGCCTTCGAGCAACGCGCTTGGACTGAGAGCCAAGAGCAACGATCGTCGTTCGGCTGGGTCGGCGACATTCGGCGCGTTAACCGGCACCCAGGTTTCGAGTTGGAAGTCGGGTCGATTTTGCTGCTCTTGAGCTTCGATCAAAGCGGCTTTCACGAACTCTTCGGCGGTTTGCAGAGTTCCTCGATCGGGAGGATCGTTCAGCAGAACCTGGCAAAGAGAGCGGAAATCCGGCGACGCGGTCATGGCTGAAGACCTGGCTTGGTGAACAGATGATCGTCGATGACCAGGGCGTCGAGGCCGGACGTGAGCAATACGCCGGCGGCGTCCTCCACGCTGTGCACGATGGGTTTGCCCATGACGTTGAAGCTGGTGTTGAGCAGGACCGGCACGCCGGTTCGTCGATGAAATTCGCCGAGCAGCGCATGAAAACGCGGATTCCAGTCTTGCTTGAGCGTTTGCAGCCGACCGGTGCCGTCGACGTGGACCACGGCGGGCACCCGGTCAAGTACGGTGGGCCTGAAGCGCAGAGTACGATCCATATAAGGGCTTTCCTGGTAGTTTTCGAAGAAATCCGGACCGTGCTCGTGCAGAACGACCGGCGCATAGGGACGGAAGCGTTCGCGGAATTTCACGTCTCGGTTGATGCGCTCGCCCATGTCCCGCGACCTGGGGTCGGCCAGAATGGAACGATTGCCCAGCGCGCGGGGGCCGAATTCGGCGCAGCCTTGAACCCAGCCCAAGATTTTTCCCTGGGCCAGAAGATCCGCGGCAGCGGTTATTACGGCTCCATCCGGCAAGTGTCGAACCGGAAGTTGTGCGTACTGAGCGAGACGTTCAATGGCGTCGCGCTTGATGCGGCTACCTAAATAGGGCGAAAGGCGGCGGGGTTCCGTCCGGCTTTCCGGATGGTCGTCGTGAAACGCCAGCAGGGCTGCGCCTAAGGCGGTTCCGTCATCGGCCGGTGCCGGCGGGACGTACAGCGATTGGAACGGCGTATGTGCCAACAGCTGACCGTTGCAGACCGAGTTGAGCGCGCATCCTCCCCCGAAAGCCAGATTATCGGACGAGGCGAGTTCGTGGAGATTGGCGATGAGCCGGTTGACGGTCTCGGTGAAGAAATGCTGGCCGGTATGGGCCAAATCCGCGACAGCCTCCGGTGCTTGATTCTTCAATCTCCGACGGGTTATCAGGCGGTTCAGGTACTCGAAGAATCGTTCGTAATCGGGAGCCAGGCGCAAACCCTCGATCCGCATCGTGCCGCGCAGCCAGCTCAAGACCTCCTCGTCGATCCGTCCGTAGGACGCGAGCCCCATGACTTTCCATTCCTCGCCGCCTATCCAATCGAAACCGCATAGCTCGGTGAGCTTCATATAGTAGAATCCCAAGCTGAGCGGGCCGCGTGCTTCGAAGAGAGGTTTCAGGCGTCCGTTGCGATAGGCGAAGAACGCCATGGAGCCTTCCTCGCCATAAGAATCGATTACCGCGCAGGCCGCCTCGTCGAAAGGACTCCCGTAACACGCCAGCGCGGCATGGGTCAGATGATGGTCGTAATGGCGGAAACGGACGGATGCGCCGGGAAAGTCGCGGCCCAATGTTCGCGCCAGGTTGAGCCCGATCCGCCGCATGGCGTGGTGCTGGCAAGCCAGCATGTGGTGGATCTGATACATTTCCAGCCACGTGGTAAGGCGGCGTCCTTTGCCGTTCAGGATGCCCCGGGGCGACAGCCAGCCGAGCATCTTCGCGAGTCTTTCGTAGATCGGCCGGGATCGGCGCCAGTTGCAAGCAATGACGAATTCATCGGCATCGCCGCAATGCTCGCTCAGAAGCTTAGGGATAAGGTATAGGTTGTCCGGCTCGCAATTCAGGGCGCGCTTGTATTGAAGGTGGCGTTCGGTAGCCTCCGCGAATAAGATCTCGCCCGCATGGTTCAGGATGGACAGCGCCGGATCGTGATAGGTCGCGCAGAGGCCAACATAATACGTTCGGGTGTCGTGTTTTTTCATCGCCGATTCCGAAAGCCTATGGACATTCTAACGAAAACTGCGGGGGTCGGGATTCCGAGAACGGTTCGTCTGCCGGATTTTCTACCGCCTTGGTGGTGCGGTTTCGGTCTCAGCCTGTTTATGCCGATCTGCATTTTCGCGTTTTTCGCAACCGGCCCCCATCCGGCGGTTCAGGCCTTGGCTTGGACATTGCCGATGGGCGCACTCTTTGCGGCCGATTGTTTCGGTCCTTCCGAGCGGCGGTCGGTGCCTGCCGACGCTCCGCGCTGGTTTTTCGACGGAATCCTGTATGCGCTAGTTCTATTGCAGATACTGAACGCCCTCGCTTTGGGACTCTTGGTCTCGCGGCTTAGATGGGCCGGCCCGCTGGAAGTTGCGAATAGCCTGGGCAATCTGTTGGCCGTCCGGATCATGGCCGGAGCCAATTTTTGCTGCGCGGCAATTTGTCCTGCCCACGAACTCATCCACAAACATCGCCGATGGCACCGGATGCTGGGACGATTTCTGTTTGCCACCGTGTTTTACGATCATTTTTCGATCGCGCACAAGCGGGCTCATCATGCCATGCTGGGCAGTGCGCTGGATCCGTCGACCGCTATTGCGGGCGAATGCTACGAGGACTTTTTTCGGCGCGTGGCGATTCAACAATGGCGGATTGCCTGGAATGCCGATCGAAGGGCTACTTTGACCGGAGCGGCCGTCGAAGCCGTTTGGCTCGCAGCATACGTCTGGCTGTTCGGGCTCTTGGCGGCTGCGGTGTTTCTGCGATGCGCCTATCTCGCCATACGGATCTTGGAATCCGTCAATTACTTCCAGCATTACGGTTTGACCCAAGCCTCCGGCCGGTCGCGTTTAGCAGCCTGGCGCAACGACTCCGCGGTCAGCCTGTTTCTGTTTCTGGGCCTCACGCGGCACGCCGACCATCATCGTCGCCCCGGGATACCTTATCCGGAACTGTGCGCACCGACCGAAGGACCCGCCATGCCTTACGGATATTGGGGCATGGCGGTGATGGTGCTGAGGCGTAACGAGAAATACCGGGCTTGGGTCGATTCGCAAGAAAACGTATAAGATGACCGAAAGGGAGCGCTCGCGATTGTTCGCCCCTACCAATGCGCCAGCAAATGGGCCAGGCCGCGGATGGTAATGGTCGGCTTCCACGATGGATGATCGATGTTCTCCAACTGTAGCTCCGGCAGCCTGCGGAGCAGGGCGTCAAGCGCCGTCTCGAGCTCGATGCGCGCGAGCCGGGCTCCCAGGCAGTAGTGCATGCCGCCCCCGAAGGATAGCGGTTTTTGCGGAAGTTCGGCGCGTTCGATCAGGAATCGCTCGGGTTCTTTGAACACGGCCGGATCGCGGTTGGCTGCACCTAGATTGATGTAGACCGTCTCTCCTTGCTTGATCGTTACCGCCCCGACGGCGACATCCTGCATGGCAACGCGAGCGGCGATATGAACGGAAGTCTCGTAACGAAGACACTCGTTCACGGCTTGCGGCAGCAATGACGGGTTTCCTCGAAGCAAATCCAACTGGTCGGGATGCCGAAATAGTGTCAATAGCGCATTGCCAATCATATTGGCCGTGGTTTCGTGCCCCGCCAGAAACAGTAGCGCCATATTGGCGATGATTTCATCCTCGCTCAACCGATCTTCGCCTTCCTCGGCCTGAAGGAGCAAGGAAACCAGGTCATTGCCAGGATTTTTGCGACGTTCGCGGCAAATTTCGCGGAAATAGCGGTCGAATGCGTGCGAGGCCCGGTTGGCGGCGTCGATTTCGTCGGCACCGATCGGACTCAATTCGAACACCTTGACCAGTGCTTGGGTGTCGGCGAGGAATCGGAGGCTGTCCTCGAGATGTATATCGAGAAGTGCGCAGATGACCCGGACTGGAAGCGGGTAAGCGAATGTCTTGACCAAATCGGCGCGGCGGCTATCGATAAAGCCGTCTATCAGGCGATGAGTTTCCCGCTGGGCCAGATAGCGCAGTTCGGGGGCCTGTTTCACGCCGAAAGCTTTGCTGACGAGCGTGCGCAGCCGAGTGTGCTCCGGAGGGTTCATCAGCAGCATGAACCGATTCACCATCTGAAAGGCCGGCTCCATGACGGCGTCCTTTCCGTAGCGGCTGGCGACTCCCGCCAGAAAATCCTTGCCGAAGCGGGCGTCGCGGAGAATTCGATTGGCATCCTGGTAGCGTGTCGCCAGCCAGATGCCGGGCATGAGCGGACAAATCGGTGCGTCACTGCGCAACTTGGCATAGAACGGATAAGGATCGGCAAAGAAGGCGGGGGAGTCGAGATTGATGTTGAGCACGGCGGCCAATTCTGTCCAATAGGTTGTTGGAGACGGTCGAAGATACCCGATCCACGACAGATCCATAAACGGGAGATTTTTCCGGCACAGTTTGCTCCTCGACCGGTTGCTTGCTACTTCGCCGTCACGCGGTGAAAATATCTTCTTTTAAGGATGTTCGAAATTTCCTTCCCTCATCAGGACCACACCTCGGCCGGAAGCAATAATCATGTCAGGACTTTTTGTCGATCCTCAGTTCTGGATCGGACTCGGCGAGATTATCGTCGTCAATATCATTCTCTCGGGCGACAACGCGGTGGTAATCGCTCTCGCCGCGCGTTCACTCCCGGAACAACAGCGCAATCTCGCCATAGTCTGGGGATCGGTTGCCGCCATTTTGATGAGGGTCGTCCTCACCTTAGTCGCAGTGGAAATGTTGCGGCTTCCTTATTTGAAGATCATCGGCAGCGTGCTGCTGTTCTGGATTGCCGTGCAGTTGCTATTGCCCGAGGGTGACGGCGGCGAGGGTGTCGACGGCCACGATAATCTTATCGCTGCGATCCGGACGATCTTGATTGCCGATCTGGTCATGAGCCTCGACAACGTTATCGCAGTTGCCGCGGCGGCGAAAGGCAACGTACTGCTCCTGATACTCGGTCTGGCGATCAGTATTCCCCTAGTGATTTTCGGCAGCACCGTCATTCTGCGCTTGATGGACCGGTTCCCGGTAATCATTGTGCTCGGGGCTGCTTTGCTCGGTTTCGTATCGGGCGAAATGCTGGTCACCGATCCGGCGTGGCCCGGGCCGGAGGGCCATTGGCTGCATGACGTAATCCCCTTTGCCGGTGCCGTTCTGGTGGTCTTGGCCGGCAAGTGGTTGGCGCAGCGTAAAGCGACGACGGCACAGCACCGGGTAGTGGATCTCGCCGCCGAAGACGAGCAGCCGAAATCGGGCAAAACGGGCTAACGCCACCTATTCCAGGAGAATACGCATGTTAAGAGTATTGGTTCCGGTCGATGGCTCCGAAAATTCGATCCGCGCCGTCGATCATGTGCTCAAAAAGGCAGCCTGGTACAAGGAGCCGCTGGAGATTCATCTCCTTAATGTCCAGCATCCGCTGCATGGCGAGGTACGTATGTTCCTCGATGCCGAACAGATCCGCGCGTTTCACCATGACGAGGGAACCAAGGCCCTGGAGTCGGCGCGTAAAGTTTTGGACGGAGCCGGGATTCCGTACATCGTTCATATCGGTGTCGGCAACCCGGCTGAGGTGATCGTTCAATACGCGAAAGAGAAGGGCTGCGATCAGATCGTCATGAGCGCTCGCGGCCTTGGTTCGGTCGCGGCTCTGCTCATGGGGTCGGTAGCCACCAAGGTCATCCATCTGAGCGAAGTGCCGGTGTTGCTTGTGAAGTAATCCCGTAGATGCGTGATCGTTCCGCCGCGTCATAAATGGATTGTGCGCGGCATGAACGGATGCGGGTGCTTGTGACGTTCTCGCCTATCCAGGTTTCAAAGTGACTTGACGATCAGCCCGTTAGTCTACGGGGCGACGGGGTTTGCAACCGAACGCGTCAGATTGCAAGCCCCGTTATTTCATTTTGTCGATATCGAGTACTATCCGGCCGCTACGTTAAAACCGGTATTCCACGCCACCGAAGAAAGCCCGCCCATCACCCGGATAAAACTGCGCCGCATCGCGTCCGTCGGCATTGGCGATGACGCCAGTGGTTGCCGCATATTTTTCGTCGGTCAGGTTCTTCGCTTCGAAGTAGGCGGAAAATCCTTGTTTGGTCCTGTAGCCAGCTCGGAAGCCCATGAGGGCATAGGCGTCGGAGGACAGTGTGTTGGCCAAGTCGACCGGGATGCGGGTAGCGGACCACTCCACGTTGGGGCCGGCGTAGAAGCCGGACGGATGCTCATAGCGGAGTTCCGCTCGCAAGTAGTGTTCCGGAATGCCTGGCAGGCGGTTGTTGCCGTAGGTCGGGTCGTTGTCGAAGCGGAAATCGTTCCACATGTAAGCCTGACGCAGAACGATATTTTCGATGGGGCGGATTTCAAGACCGAGTTCGATACCTTGGTGTATGGTCGTGGAGTCGGCGTTTCGGGTGATCGTCGCCGTTCCGCTCGGATCCGCCGGATCACGCAGCTGCAGCAATTCGTTCTCGATCCACGCATGGTAATAGGACAGGTCCCAGTTGACCATGCCCTCCTGTCCGCGCGTCCCGATTTCTACGGTGCTGCCGCGTTGAGCCGAAAGCTGAAGCGGGGTATTGCCATATTGAAGGGTTAGTTCGCCGAATGACGGGGGCTCGAAGCTGCGGCTGAAATTCACATAAGCTTGGCTATTGGCCGTGAATTCCCAGCGCGCGCCGATTTTCGGGCTGACCCCGAAGAAATCCTGGTGGTCGCTTTGATCGCCATTGCTCAGGAAGCGATCGGTATATTCGCGTGAGGCATAGGACAGTTGAAGGCCGGTAACCAGGGCCAATTGATGCAAGATATAGTGTTGGTTTTCGCCGTAGAGATCGATGTTGATGGCGTCTTGCGTACTCTTGGCCCTTCTGGCGCCGCGGTGGCCGCCGACGTTGACGAAACGGTCGTCCTGGGTTCGGCCGCCGGTCGGATACAGACCCAGGATGAAAATATTCTTGCGGCCGAACAAATCGTTTTCATTGGTATAACGAATGTTCATGCCGTAATCGTCGGAGGTCTGGTCAAGAACCTGAAAAATTGGGTGGAAAAGGTCCTTACCACCCTCGACTATTATCTTATCCATTTCCCTTTTATAACTCTCTCTATGCCTGACAGGTCTCTTGTCAAAGAAATGTCCTTGAATCCAGCCTCCTCGAACATCTCTGTTACCCTACCAGATTGGTTTAC
>NZ_JBDIVO010000034.1:0-24298 GCF_039794385.1 Methylocaldum sp.
ATCGACGGGCAAATGATCCGGGGCATGCTCGGGACCGGCGAGAAGTTCACTACTTACAGTCCTGGCGACGACCACTTGGTTGACGACCTGCTGAAGAACCATGTCGAGATCAAGGCTCAGCCGCCAGAATCTCAATCATTATTGATGCAGATCTTTATTTCGTGGTTCCCGATGTTGCTGCTGATTGCTGTGTGGATTTTCTTCATGCGGCAAATGCAAGGCGGTACCGGAGGAAGGGGGGCCATGTCCTTCGGTAAGAGCCGAGCTCGGCTGATCGAAGAAGATCAAGTCAAGGTGACGTTTGCCGACGTAGCGGGCGTTGAAGAGGCCAAGGAAGACGTTCAGGAGATGGTCGATTTCCTCAAGGATCCGAGCAAGTTTCAGAAGCTGGGCGGCAAGATTCCGCGCGGGGCTCTGATGGTCGGTCCGCCAGGGACCGGTAAGACTTTGCTGGCCCGAGCGATCGCCGGAGAGGCTAAGGTTCCGTTCTTTTCCATCTCGGGCTCGGATTTTGTCGAGATGTTTGTGGGCGTGGGTGCGTCCCGCGTGCGCGATATGTTCGAGACGGCGAAGAAAAATGCGCCGTGCATCATCTTCATTGACGAGATCGATGCGGTAGGCCGCCATCGTGGTGCCGGTTTAGGCGGTGGCCACGACGAGCGCGAGCAGACGCTCAATCAGTTGCTCGTCGAAATGGACGGTTTCGAAGGAAACGAAGGTATTATCGTCATCGCGGCAACCAACCGCCCCGATGTTCTGGATCCGGCGCTCTTGCGTCCTGGGCGCTTTGACCGTCAGATCGTCGTTGGACTACCTGACGTTCGTGGTCGCGAGCAAATCTTGAAGGTGCACATGAAGCGAGTGCCGATTGCCGACAACGTGGAAGTCGAATATCTGGCACGCGGCACCCCTGGATTTTCCGGCGCTGATTTGGCCAACTTGGTCAACGAGGCGGCTTTGTTCGCCGCCCGCAAGAATAAGCGCAGTGTCGACATGGAGGACTTCGAGAAAGCCAAGGATAAGATTCTTATGGGCGTAGAGCGCAAATCCATGGTAATGACCGACGAGGAGAAGCAGCTCACCGCTTATCACGAGGCAGGTCATGCGATTGTGGGACGGCTGGTTCCGGAACACGATCCGGTGTACAAGGTCAGCATCATGCCGCGCGGCCGGGCGCTGGGAATTACTATGTTTTTGCCGGAGCGTGACCAGTACAGTGCGAGCAAGCAGAAACTGGAAAGCCAGATTTCGAGTTTGTTCGGAGGACGTATAGCGGAAGAGCTCATTTTCGGCAAAGAAAAAGTGACGACCGGCGCTCAGAACGATATCGAGCGGGCTACCAATCTCGCGCGCAGCATGGTTACCCGATGGGGGCTCTCGGAACGTTTAGGGCCGTTGGCGTATAGCGAAGAAGAAGGCGAAGTATTCTTGGGACGCTCCGTCACCAAGCATAAAATGGTCTCCGAGGAGACGGCGCATCTGATCGATGAGGAAATTCGCTCGGTAATCGATCGCAACTATGAGCGTTCGGAGCGCTTGTTGCGAGAAAACATGGAAAAATTACATCTGATGGCTGAAGCCTTGATCAAGTACGAGACAATCGATCGTTTCCAAATCGACGACATTATGGAAGGCAAGGTTCCGCGTCCGCCGCAAAGCTGGGGCGAGGCGCCTCCGAGCGGTGGTGCTGCGGCGGGTTTGGGTGCTAAAGAGACTCCCAAGGCAAAAGGAGCTGGAGGCATCGGTAAAGCAGCGGAACAGCACTGATTCTGTTTGGTAGGCTTATTGAGACCCCCGGCACCGTGCTAGGTGCGGGGGGTTTTGTTTTTGTATGGATCGCCTACACTAGCTGACGAGCTTTTACGTTCAGTTGTCGGATAGAACTTGTCCGTTGGAATGGAGGGCAGTCGCTATGAAACTAAGGACATAGACGGCGCGGATAATTGCGTAATTTCCATGCTTCTTGAAAGCGGAAGGTATTAGTGTGTCCAAAAGGTGTCGACGGATCGGCTACTGCATAGAGCGTAAAATCAAAAATAATTGAATCTTTAGATTTGAAGGACGGCGAATGAAAAAATCGTACTTTGGTACAGACGGAATTCGCGGCAAAGTAGGGGAATATCCTATTACACCGGACTTTATGCTGAAGTTGGGTTGGGCGGCAGGCCGCGTGTTTTCGCTGGATCGCTACCCTTCCAATGTTCTGATCGGAAAGGACACCAGAATTTCCGGCTACATGTTCGAATCTGCTCTCGAGGCGGGGCTTGCGGCGGCGGGGATTAATACTCAGTTGCTCGGTCCCATGCCAACCCCGGCAATCGCTTATCTTACGCGGACGTTTCGAGCCCAGGCCGGGATAGTCATCAGCGCCTCGCACAATCCGCATTACGATAATGGGATTAAGTTTTTTGGGCCCGATGGCATGAAGCTTCCGGACGAGGTCGAGCTCCAGATTGAGGAGCAATTGGACAAACCCATGACGACGGTGGAGTCTTCAAGGATAGGCAAAGCGTCTCGCATCAGTGATGCGGTCGGGCGTTATATCGAATTTTGCAAAAGCACTATTCCGTCCCGCATCGAATTTACTGGATTCAAAATTGTTGTCGATTGCGCCCATGGCTCGACATATCACATCGCGCCCCATGTATTCGAGGAAGTTGGTGCGACGGTTGTCGCTATTGGCATTCAGCCCAATGGCTTGAATATAAACGACGGCGTCGGAGCTACCAAACCCGAGCGACTTAGCCGTGCGGTATTGGAAGAGCAGGCGGATTTTGGGATCGCCTTGGATGGCGACGGCGATCGGCTGATCATGGTCGATCATAAAGGGGAGATCGTCGATGGCGATGAACTCGTTTACATCATCGCTAAGTCCCGTATGGAGTGCGGTGGGTTAAGAGGGCCGATAGTCGGTACTCTGATGAGTAACTTAGGGTTAGAGCATGCGCTGGATGCGTTGGGGTTAGAGTTTAAGCGCGCTGCGGTAGGAGATCGTTACGTGATGGAAATGATGCTTCAGCATGACAGCGTGCTCGGTGGTGAAAGTTCAGGTCATATCATATGCCGGGACCGGATTACGACCGGCGATGGTATTGTTTCTGCTTTGCAGGTTATGGCAGCGATGCACGAGGCGGGCAAATCGCTTAACGAATTGAAGAGCGACATGGTCAAATACCCTCAGTGTTTGGTGAACGTGAAGGTGCGGGACAAAGTCAATTTGGATGAAATCGAGCCGGTTCAGAAGTTGAAAAATGAAATTCAGCGTGAACTTGGCAGCAAGGGGCGTATTTTGCTCAGACCGTCGGGAACCGAACCGCTAATTAGGATTATGGTTGAAGGGCAAGACGCTCATGTTGTTCGTGCTACGGCCGACCGTCTCGCAAATGCCGTCTCTTCGGCGCTGACCTAGAGATGTGTTCGTGGCGGTTATTAGATGCGCGATGATTTCATTAGCAAAAATTGAGTCGAGGTAGTCAGTCGATGCGTATCTTGCACGCGATGATTCGGGTTGGAGACTTAGAACGGTCGATTCGCTTTTACACTGAAATTCTCGGAATGAAACTATTGAGAAAGGAGGATTTTCCTGATGGAAAATTCACTCTGGCATTCGTAGGGTTCGGTGACGAACGCCACGATTCGGTGATTGAATTGACTTACAACTGGGGTGTTCATGGCTATAACTTGGGCGATGCCTTTGGGCATATCGCGATCGAAGTCGAGGACATCTACGACGCTGTCGAGCGTATAAGACGCGCTGGCGGCGAAATTTTACGCGAAGCCGGCCCCATGAAGTACGGCACCACGGTCATTGCCTTCGTGGCGGATCCGGATGGTTACAAAATTGAATTAATCGGAAAAGAATAAAGGGCTGTTGCGCTTATTTTTCATATATTAATGGCGGCTACAGTCAGGTATTGTGCCTGGCGAAAAAATGAGAGATTTGTTTTAATACTGGCTGAGCGTCGGTCTTATAACAATAAGGAGAAAGAGGATGTCAAAAGGGCAAAATTTACAAGATCCGTTCCTAAATGCGCTTAGAAAAGAACATGTTCCGGTTTCGATCTATCTCGTAAACGGGATCAAGTTACAAGGTAAAGTGGATTCTTTCGATCAGTACGTGATCATACTCAAGAACACTGTAAGCCAAATGGTTTACAAGCATGCCATTTCCACGATTGTCCCTGCGCGTCAGGTCCGTCTACCCCATGCGGCGGAAGGATTGGAAGACGAGGGTTAATCGACAGTTCGGTTCAAGCCGTAAGATGGTGATGTCGAAGTTGGTCTGGGAGAAGAGTTTACTTGTTTGAGAGGCCGAAGTCCGGCGAGCGTGCCGTGCTTGTTCATTTGGCCGCTCAGGACGAGACCGAAGCTCTTGTAGAACTTCAGGAACTCGCCTCATCAGCCGGGGCGGAGCCTGTAGCTACGGTGACAGGCAGGAGACACACGCCCGATCCTCGTTATTACATCGGAAAAGGGAAACTTGACGAGTTGGCCCGGATTGTCCGGGAGAACGAAGCAGAGCTGGTTCTTTTCAACCATCCTTTAACGCCCAGCCAAGAGCGTAATTTAGAGAGAGAGCTTTCGGTCAGGGTTGTCGATCGCACCGGATTGATTCTCGATATCTTCGCTCAGCGGGCCCAATCCTTCGAAGGCAAACTCCAGGTTGAATTAGCACAGTTGCGGCACCTATCTACTCGTTTGGTGCGTGGCTGGACTCACTTGGAACGTCAAAAAGGGGGTATCGGCCTCCGTGGTCCTGGGGAGACACAGCTTGAGACGGACAAGCGTTTAATTGCTGATCGAATACGGCTGATTCAAAAACGGCTGGAGAAAGTCGAGCGGCAACGCAATCAGGGACGCTCCGCTAGACGGCGGGCGGAGTTGCCGGTTGTCAGTTTGGTGGGATATACAAATGCCGGCAAATCGACTCTCTTCAACGCGTTGACGGGGGCTGGCGTTTATGCGGCAAATCAGTTATTTGCTACGCTCGATCCCACCTTGCGACGCTTGCAGTTAACGCCGAGTTTGACGGTAATTCTAGCTGACACGGTCGGATTTATCCGGCATTTGCCACATGAGCTGGTTGCAGCATTCCGTTCGACTTTGAAGGAAGCGGTGGACGCAGATTTATTGCTTCACGTTATTGATGCGAGTGATGAGCGGTCTGACGAAACCATATCGGAAGTCAATCGGGTTCTGAGCGAAATCGGAGCTGATCGAGTAAGACAGATTCAGGTCTTTAACAAGATCGATCGGGTTGCGGATATTGAGCCGCACGCTGAGAGAAACGCGAGCGGAGATGTCGCAAAAGTATGGTTGTCCGCCAAGACAGGTGCTGGTCTGCCTTTGCTTCACGACGTTTTAGAGGTTCTTTTTCGTCGCGAAGTGATTCACCGCAGAATTCACTTGGGTCCGGAAAACGCCGGATTGAGGGCACGGTTATATAACGCAGCGCAGATCTTGAGAGAAGAATCGGACGGAACCGGAGGGTGGGATTTGGAAGTCGAGCTTCTCAAGCGGGATGTGAAGTTATTGCATGAGCTCGACGAGCTGCAGGATTCAATTAGTGCTTAATCATCTCGATCTGGTAACAATAATGCCGGGGCATAGCATGCTTCTACCGTGAAGCACTGGGCCAGTGGAGAGCGTTCCGGCTTCCTCTCAAATGCTCGTTTTTGTATATCCAACCATTTTCCTAGATAATTCTAATATTCATGCCGCAGTAGCGGCTTTGTTATAGCTCTAGAAGAGCATCAAGTTCTGTACTATAGGAGTCATCCAATGTCCTGGAACGAACCGGGCGGTAATAAAAAAGATCCGTGGAGCGGGCGTGATCAGCAGGAGACGCCTCCGGACTTGGAAGAAGTCATGCGCGGATTACACGAAAGGATAGGGAGGTTTTTCGGTGGCGGTGAAAATGCGCCCATGAGGACGATCGGTTTATTTCTCCTGATTGCCTTGGCTGTATGGGGGCTAACCGGTATTTATCTCGTAGACGAAGGGAGTCGCGGCGTCGTTACGCGTTTCGGCAAATACGCTGATACCACCATGCCTGGGCTGCATTGGCACATGCCTGCGCCAATAGAGCACGTTCAGGTAGTCAATATGGAGCAGCAACGTTTTCTGGAAGTAGGGTATCGCTCCGGCGGGCGTCAGCAATCTTTGGGATCCGTGCCCAGGGAAGCCCTTATGCTCACGCAGGACGAAAATATTATCGATATCCGATTAGCGGTTCAGTATCAGATCAAGGATGCGAAAGATTATCTTTTTAATGTTGCTGATCCGGACGAAACCTTGAAGCAGGTTATTGAAAGCGCCGAACGTGCGGTTATCGGGAAGAGTACGATGGATTTCGTGTTGACGGAGGGACGGGGCAAGGTTGCCGACGAGATCAAGAACGAAATTCAACAAACGCTGGATCAATATCAAACCGGAATCAGAGTGAGCAATGTGAGCTTGGTGGATGCTCAGGCTCCGGAAGAAGTCCAGGCAGCATTCATGGACGCGATCAAGGCAAGGGAAGATGAGCAGCGCCTGAAAAATGAAGCGGAAGCTTATGCGAATGAAGTCGTGCCAAGAGCAAGGGGTGCCGCGGCACGTGTCTTGGAAGAATCGGAAGCGTATAAACAGCGCGTAATTGCCAGAGCAGAAGGTGACACGAGTAGGTTCAAACAGTTGCTGGCGGAGTACGACAAGGCTCCGGAGGTTACGCGAGAGCGCCTCTATCTCGATACGATGGAGGAAGTGCTTGGACGCACGGGTACGTTATTGATCGATGTCAAGAACAGCAATAATTTGTTGTATCTGCCTATAGATAAACTTCAAAAAGCTGCGTCGCCCCTGATGCCGCCCAGAGATGCCGACAATGCCACGATTACTACTCCGGAAGTATCGGACAGCGGGGCCCCTAGAACTATCCGATCAACCACTCGAGGTCGTGAAGGAAGGGGACAATAATGATTAGTAAAAATACCCTAATTCTTGCGTTTGTTTTTATTTTGCTGGTAATTACTGCTACCTCCATATTTACTGTATCGGAGACGGAAAGAGCCTTATTGCTGGAGTTTAAGAAAATCGTTCGAACAGACTTCGAGCCGGGGTTGCATTTCAAGCTTCCATATCAAGAGGTGAAGAAATACGATGACCGAATCCTCACATTGGAGTCCAAGCCCGAGCGGTTTCTCACCTCTGAAAAGAAAAACGTAATCGTTACTTGGTTCGTGAAATGGCGGATCGAAGACGCGACGAAATTCTATAAGGCAGTCGGTGGGGATAAGGCAGCGGCAAATATTCGTCTCGATCAGATAACGAAAGACGCATTGCGGAACGAATTCAGCAAGCGAACTATCCGCGAGGTGGTTTCCTTAGAGCGTGGCCAGATCCGCGATCTACTGATTAAGACGGTGAACCCTGTAGTCGATGATTTGGGAGTCGAGGTTATCGATATTCGTGTGAAAGGAATCGATTTGCCGGATGAGGTAAGTTCATCGGTCTACCGACGGATGGAAGCCGAACGCGCCCGGGTTGCGAGAGATTTCCGTTCGCGTGGTGCGGAGGCAGCCGAACGTATTCGTGCGGAAGCAGACCGTCAGCGGGAGGTGATACTTGCTGATGCCTATAGAGACTCGGAGATCAGGCGTGGTGAGGGCGATGCCACGGCATCGGAGATTTATGCTCAGGCATATAGCAGAAATCCAGAGTTCTTCGAGTTTTATCGAAGCTTGTATGCTTACAGGCAAGTGTTCAAGGACGAGAACGATATGATCGTGTTGGAGCCTGATTCGAAATTCTTCCAGTACTTCAAAAAGCCAAAGTAACCGGACTGTTGCTCCCGCATATTTTCTATTGCCCCTTTGTCCAGTCGACAGGGACAAAGGGGCGGACCGTTTGCCGTTGGCAAAGGATTCTCACACACTGCTAGGGTCAATATGAGCCTCGCGGTAACATAACTGTCGCCTAATCCATCCAGATTTTTTTCCGTTTGCTGAGCTCACCGAATTCGATGCTAACCGAAGATAATTGGCTGTTGCCAGAAGGTATTGATGAGGTCTTTCCGGAAGAAGCCGAGCGTTTGGAGCAGCTACGTCGAAAGATCATCGATCTGTTCGCCAGCTGGGGCTATCGGCTGGTGATGCCGCCGCTGATTGAATTCATTGAATCGCTTTTGACTGGTTCGGGCAACGATCTTGATTTGCAGACATTCAAGATCATCGATCAGATCAGTGGTCGATTAATGGGGATACGTGCTGATATGACGCCTCAGGTTGCGCGTATCGATGCGCGCAACCTTGGCACCGATACGCCGACACGGCTCTGTTACATGGGAACGGTGCTGCACACGCAGTCGGATCATCTCGAAAAGTCCCGGAGCCCATTGCAGGTTGGGGCCGAATTGTACGGACATGCGGGTAATGCCAGCGACATGGAGGTTATCTGCTTGATGTTGGAGATGCTTGCCATTGCAGGTATTGAAAACGTACATCTGGATCTGGGACATGTAGGCATCTATCGGGAGTTGGCACGTCAGGCCGGTTTGAATGCGCAGCAGGAGGCGGAGCTGTTTGAAATTCTTCAGCGGAAAGACTATCCGGAATTGGTAACTTTATTACATTCGCTGACGGTTAGCGATTCTTCCACCGAGATGTTGGAAGCGCTGATCGATCTAAATGGACATGAGGGTGTCATAGAGAAAGCTAGAAAGCGATTGGCAACCGCCAATGAGTCGGTACATCGCGCTTTGATGGATTTGGAATCCATTTCGAAGAGTTTGACAAGCTTGTTCCCGGCCTTACGAATCAATTTCGACCTTGCGGAATTGCGTGGTTATCACTACAAGACGGGTGTCGTATTTGCCGCTTTTGTGCCGGGTTACGGCAGAGAAATTGCACGTGGCGGCCGTTACGATGAGATCGGAAAAATTTTCGGGCGCGCTCGTCCGGCGACGGGTTTTAGCGCCGATTTGAAGGTTCTGGCGCGATTGGCCAACGGAAAAGACGATGATGCGCCTAGTTTGCGCATTTTTGCGCCCGCCGTAGACGATCCCGATTTGCACGAAATAGTGCGTAATTTGCGCGGCGCCGGGCAAACGGTCATTCAGGCGTTGTATGGACAAACTGGCGAGGCTCGCGAGATGGCATGTTCACACTACCTTCAAAAGCGGGGGCTAACTTGGGAAGTCTTTCCCGTTAGCGATTGAGCCCAAAATTACCTCGAAAAATGAAACGCTAATCTGGAATCAAGAATGGGTAAAAACGTCATAGTCATCGGCACCCAGTGGGGCGATGAAGGTAAAGGTAAACTTGTCGATTTGCTGACGGAGCGTGCAGATGCAGTCGTCCGTTTCCAGGGTGGTCACAACGCAGGGCATACCTTGGTAATCGACGGCCAAAAGACGGTATTGCATTTGATACCTTCCGGCGTTTTGCGGGAATCGGTGAAATGCTTGATAGGCAATGGCGTGGTGTTATCGCCCCGCGCTTTGTTGGAAGAGATTGCGCTGCTGGAGAAAGCCGGTATTCCGGTTCGGGATAGGCTTACGATCAGCGAAGCCTGTGCCTTGATATTACCCATTCACGTCGCGTTAGATGTAGCGCGTGAAAAATCTCGTGGCGATAAGGCTATCGGTACGACAGGGAGAGGTATCGGTCCCGCTTATGAAGATAAAGTGTCGCGGCGAGGGTTACGCGCCGGCGATCTTATGTATCCCGCCGTGTTTGCCGAAAGGTTACGCGAACTCCTGGATTATCATAATTTCGTACTCAGCGGGTATTACCGGCAGTCTCCGCTCGATTATCAGCAAGTGCTGGACGAAACGATGGCATTGGGTGAGCAGATTAAACCCATGCTGGGAGATGTGGCGGGTATGCTGCATGCTTATCGTGATGAGGATAGAAATGTCCTCTTCGAAGGCGCTCAAGGCGCGATGCTGGATATCGATCATGGCACTTATCCTTATGTGACCTCGTCTAATACTACGGCGGGCGGCGCAGCATCCGGTAGCGGAATGGGCCTGCTGGATTTCGATTATGTATTGGGTATCACCAAAGCCTATTCGACACGCGTTGGAAACGGACCTTTTCCGACGGAACTGTCGAATGAGATTGGCAAGCATTTATCCGCGAAAGGCGCGGAATTCGGTGCTACTACTGGACGAGCGCGTCGCTGTGGCTGGTTCGATGCCATCTTGATGAAGCGTTCGGCGAAACTCAACAGTCTGAGCGGGTTGTGCCTGACGAAATTGGATGTTCTGGATGGGCTGGAAAAGATCGGAATTTGTACGGCTTATCGATATAAAGGAGAGGAGATTCGTACGGTACCAATCGGCGCCGATAGTTATGCTCAGTGCGAGCCCGTTATCGAGGAGCTTTCAGGGTGGCAAGAATCTACTGCCGGCATTACCTCGTATGAGAACCTTCCGGCAAATGCGAGAGCCTATATTGACCGGATTTCAGAATTGGTCGGTGTGCCAGTGGATATTCTCTCGACCGGTCCTGATCGCAGCGAGACGATAATTCTGAAGAATCCCTTCGATTGAGGGACAACTAAGGATGGTGCCGAGGAGAGGACTTGAACCTCCACGGGTCTCCCCACATGAACCTGAATCATGCGTGTCTACCAATTTCACCACCTCGGCAAGAGGCGAGTCGAGCGACTCAATTGAGTCGCGAATTTTGTTACTTATCGGTTAAATTGTCAATACCGAAAGTTTTGAAGGGAATCATCGATCTTCGAAGAGGTTGTCGGACCGAGGGCTGTCCGAATAGCAAAACTAAACATATAGAAAATAGGAAAATTATCGATGACCAAGTCCGCCCCTACGATCGCTAGAGGGTTTAAGCTCGAGGATCCCTTCGCCGAGCGGGAGGCAGGAAAGTATGAGCGTCCCATTCCCAGCCGGGAGTTGATCCTCGAGGTGATGAAAGAGCAAGGGATTCCTTTAAGAGTCGAGGACGTTGCCGGCGTATTGGGCGTACAAGAGGATGAGGACGTTGAATCGCTCCGTCGCCGCCTCAATGCCATGGAGCGGGATGGGCAGATACTGAGAAACCGCCGCAATTATTACTGCATCGTAAACCACAAAGATCTCATCGTTGGGCGGGTCATCGGCCATCCCGATGGGTTCGGCTTTCTTCGGCCCGACGAGGGCGGCGATGATCTTTTTCTCTCGCCCAAGGAAATGCGTTCGCTCATGCACGATGATCGCATCGTGGTGTGCATACGCGGCGTCGACCGCCGCGGGCGGCGAGAGGCCGGGGTTGTGGAGGTGTTGGAGCGGAATACGCACAATATCGTGGGTCGGTTGTACCTGGAGCAGGGAATCTCATTCGTCGTCCCAGACAATAAGCACATCGCTCACGACGTTCTTATTCCTGAGGAGCATAGAAATGGAGCGCTCCCAGGTCAGATCGTGGTCGCCGAGATCATCGAGCAACCTACCCGCCAGCGTGACCCCATCGGTCGAATCAGGGAGGTTCTGGGGGATCACATGGCCCCCGGTATGGAGATCGAGGTGGCGATTCGCAGCTTCGATCTGCCGGCCGAGTGGCCGGAAGCCGTGTTGAACGACGTTGCGGGGCTAAGTACGGAAGTCGCGGAAGATGATAAAGCCGGTCGCGTTGATTTGCGGCGGCTGCCGCTCGTAACCATAGACGGGGAGGACGCCCGCGATTTCGACGATGCCGTGTACTGCGAAAGAACGCCGAAAGGATGGAAACTTTTCGTCGCTATCGCCGATGTTTCCCATTATGTCCGGCCGGGAACGGCTCTCGACGACGAAGCAAAAATCCGTGGCAACTCGGTGTATTTTCCCGATCGAGTCATTCCCATGCTGCCGGAGGTGCTCTCAAACGGTTTGTGCTCGCTCAACCCCGAGCAAGACAGGCTGTGCATGGTCTGCGAAATTTACATAAACACCGATGGCGCCATCGTCCGTTCACGTTTCTACTCGGGGCTGATGTACTCCCATGCGAGGCTCACTTACACGGAAGTCGCCCGCATGATTGTCGACGGCGATAAGATACTGAGGAAGAAGTATCGCGCTCTCGTGCCTCACCTGGAGGAGTTGCATTCGCTCTACAAAGTGCTGCGGCGGGCAAGGGAGGCACGGGGGGCGATGGATTTCGACACCCAGGAATCCTACATCGTATTCGGAGAGGGCAAGAAAATCGCGCAAATCGTGCCGCGCGAGCGCAACGACGCCCATCGCCTGATCGAGGAATGCATGATTACCGCGAATATTGCCGCGGCGCGATATCTGACCCGTCAAAAACTCCCCCATGTGGTTCGAATTCATGAGGGTCCCACCGCCGAACGATTGGCCGATCTGCGTGCCTTTCTCGGAAAAGTCGGTCTGAACCTCGGTGGCGGCGATAATCCTGGACCTAAGGATTATTTCGAAGTGTTGGACAATATCACCGGCAGGGCCGACGAGCACCTGATCCAAACTGTACTGTTACGCTCGCTGGCTCAGGCCGTTTATAGCCCGGAGAAAAAAGGCCATTTCGGGTTGGGCCTGGATGCCTATACCCATTTTACGTCGCCCATCCGGCGCTATCCGGACCTGCTGGTACACCGGGCTATTCGCCACTCGCTCGAAAAGAAAAAGATAGAAGAATTCTACTATTCCCATAACGACATGGTACTGATGGGCGAGCATTGCTCGTACACCGAGCGGCGCGCCGACGAGGCGACTCGCGACGTCGTCGCCTGGCTTAAATGCGAGTACATGCTCGATAAGCTGGGAGAGGAGTTCGAAGGCGTCATTTCCGCCGTTACGCCATTCGGTTTTTTTGTGGAGCTAAAAGACATCTTCGTGGAAGGATTGGTCCACGTTTCGACTTTGGACAAAGACTACTTTCACTACGATCCGATCGGTTATCGGTTGGAAGGGCAGCGGAGCGGTGTGACTTATAGGCTTGGCGACAGCGTTCGTGTGATTGTGGCTCGCGTGGATCTGGATGAACGCAAGATCGACCTCGAATTGGTGAAACGCTCCGAGTCTTCGTCGCGCCGGACACGGAAGAAAAGACGCCGGTCATGAAGAATCGGCGTCGCATCGCGGGTCTTCATGCGGCGGAAGCTGCTCTCGAAAACGCCCCGGACAAAATCATCAGCGTTTGGATAGACCATCGGCGGGAAGATGGTCGCATTGCCGCCATCGAACGGAAATTGGCTTCCCTTGGAATTCCGGTTCAGCCGGCCGGACGAAATCAACTTGACTCGTTAGCCGAAAGCCGAAGCCATCAAGGCATCGTTCTCGAGCTGAAGCTGGCCGCCGAACTCGGAGAGTCGGAGCTTCAGGATGCGCTGGCGAATCTTTCGCGGCAGCCTTTTTTTCTCGTTCTGGATCATGTGCAGGATCCGCACAACCTCGGAGCCTGTTTGCGTACCGCGGACGCCGCTGGAGTACAGGGGGTCATTATCACGAAAGATCAGTCTGTGGGGTTGACGCCGACCGTGGCCAAGGTCGCCTCCGGCGCTGCTGAAACGGTGCCGATTTACCGCGTAACCAATTTGAATCGAGTCCTGGGCTGGTTAAAGGAGGCGGGGCTGTGGATCGTAGGGGCTGCGGGCGAGGCCGAGCGATCGCTATACGAGATCGACCTGGCCATTCCATTGGTCTTGGCGATCGGAGCCGAAGGAAAGGGTCTACGTCGCTTGACGCGCGAGTCCTGTGACTTTTTAGTCAAAATTCCAATGTTCGGCCAAATCGAAAGCCTCAACCTATCGGTTGCGACAGGCGTACTGCTTTTTGAAGCCGTACGGCAGCGAGCACAGGCAAAGAGGACTTAACGATTCGAGTCCTTCTGACCAACCTCGATCGTCAGGCTGGGCGTCGAGGGCTTGAATCCTTGTCCGGTCATTTCGACGTTGGCATAAATCAGCGGAGCCAACACCAATACCGCCAAGCCCAGAAGTTTTGCGCCTCTTTTCGCCGCATGCCGCGGTTCCAAGTGCATCCAACACCAGAGGTAGATTTCGAGTACCATAGTCGGACCTTTACGGGTGTTAGTCTTGACAAATTCAGGCTAATGTGACTATGACCATCTTGCAACCGAGAATAGCCGCTCGACGATGCGGCAAAAACGCGCACCTTAATTGCCTTAAAACGCGTTGCAAATGGTATGCCTCTTTAGGACTTATCACCAAGTCTCGGTGCGCACGCGCGAATTCTTTGTTTGTCGGCTGGACCATCTTAAAATGCATGGACGTTTAGCCGCACCGGCCCGGCCCGACAACACCCGCGAGTCGGGGGTTCTTTGACAATCGCCTGATTTCAATAATCCAAATGCCTTCATCTTCTGCACCCATAATGTCTAACGATACGGTCCGTGCCCTGCAGTGGAGCGAGCGCGGGCTCCGCGTGCTGGATCAGCGCAGGCTGCCGAGCGTGGTCGAATACGAGACATTCGACAGCGCTCAGGGCGTGGCTGAGGCTATCTTTTCGATGCGCGTGCGCGGAGCCCCCGCCATCGGTATCGCCGCCGCCTATGGTGTCGTGTTGGCGGCGCGTCAACGGTATCGCGAAAATCCGGATAACTGGAGAGAGGCGATCGAAGCGGATTTGGCCAAGTTGGCCAGTTCGCGTCCCACTGCCGTGAATCTGTTCTGGGCCCTTGACCGTATGCGATCGGAAATCGGGGCTGTCGAAGGTGACCCGGAGCCGCATCTGTTGCAAGCCGCGCGCGCCATTCATGATCAGGACATCGCTGCCAATCGAACGATGGGCGACTTGGGAGCCTCCCTGCTTGTCGGAGCCAGCGGCGTTTTGACCCACTGCAATACGGGTTCACTTGCGACCGGTGGGTACGGTACGGCGCTCGGAGTGGTTCGAAGTGCCTACCGACAGGGCGTTACGAATATCTTCGCGACCGAAACCCGTCCGTGGCTACAGGGGGCTAGGCTGACTGTCTGGGAGCTGGAGCAGGACGGCATACCCGCGACTTTGATTGCCGATTCCGCTGCCGCCTATTTGATGAAATCGGGTGCGATCCAGTGGATCGCAGTCGGAGCCGACCGCATCGCCGCAAACGGAGATACCGCCAACAAGATCGGCACCTATGCCTTGGCCGTTGCCGCTCGCCACCATGGCGTGAAATTCATGGTGGTTGCGCCGACGTCCACCATCGACTGGCGGACAGAGTCCGGCGAGAGCATTAGGATCGAGGAAAGGGCCCAGAGCGAACTGCTGAACGAATATTTCGCGCGGCCGAGCAGTGTTATAAAAGCGTGGAATCCAGTGTTCGACGTGACTCCGGCCGAATTGATCGATTGCATCGTCACCGAGCGGGGTATTGTGCGGAATCCGAATCGTCAGGCCATGAAAGTGCTGGCGGATGCCGGATGAGTTCGTATTTTCGGCTGTCCGTGCGCTGACAAGACGCGAAGCTAGCGGGTTCGATCGAAGCTACTTGTCCGTCTCTTCTCGTGAAATAGCTTATCTGAAGACTCAAGCAGTTTGATACCCGCCTTCGCTATGCACCACGGCGCCGATGAATCCGTTCGAATCTCCGGCGGGTTCGCCCGCGCCGTAGATAGTTTTTGATCCAGATTCACCCAAATCTCACCAAGGATAACCGATGTTAGATCCACGTCTTTTCCGCACTCAATTGGATGAGGTCGAAGCGCAATTGGCGCGGCGCTCGTTCAAGCTGGACACCGAAGTATTTCGCGAGTTGGAAAACCAGCGCAAGGAAATACAGGGCCGCACTCAGGCGTTGCAGAACGAACGCAATACGCGCTCCAAGCTGGTCGGCCAGGCCAAGGCAAGAGGAGAGGATATCCAGCCTATACTTGCGGAGATGCAGCATTTGGGGGATGACCTCAAACGGATGGAAGGGGAATTGGAAGGCATTCAAGCGAAGTTGGAAGACTTGCTGCTCGGCATACCGAACATTTTGGATGCCGACGTTCCCGATGGCCGGAGCGATGCGGACAACGTGGAGATCCATCGCTGGGGCGAGCCGTCGCAGTTCGGATTCGAACCTGGCGACCACGTCGATTTGGGAACGCGGCTTGGAGGTCTCGATTTCGAGGCGGCCGTCAAAATTACGGGTTCACGGTTCGTCACCCTGAAAGGTCCTCTGGCTCGTTTGCAGCGGGCCTTGACCCAATTCATGCTCGATATTCATACGCAAGAGCACGGTTACACCGAGACCTACGTGCCGTTCATGGTGAACGCGGAAAGCTTGCGCGGCACGGGGCAGCTTCCGAAATTCGAAGAAGATCTGTTCAAGCTCGTTCGCGAACCGGCGTTCTATCTGATTCCGACCGCCGAGGTGCCGGTTACCAATTTGGTCCGCGACGAAATCTTGGCCGCGGAAACGCTTCCTTTGAAATTCGTTGCCCATACGCCGTGTTTCCGCAGCGAAGCCGGCTCCTACGGCAAGGATGTACGCGGCATGATACGCCAGCATCAATTCGAAAAAGTCGAGCTGGTGCAGATTGTAAGGCCCGACGATTCGGCGCGTGCCCATGAGGAGCTAACCTCCCATGCGGAGGAGATTCTCAAGCGCTTGAAGCTGCCGTTTCGAAGAATGGTTTTGTGCGCCGGCGATACGGGCTTTTCATCGGCCAAAACCTATGATCTCGAGGTTTGGCTGCCGGGACAGAATGCCTACCGTGAAATCTCGTCGTGCAGCAATTTCCGGGATTTCCAGGCGCGACGCTTGAGAGCGCGCTGGAGGAATGCCGAAACGGGTAAACCCGAGCTGGTTCATACCCTGAACGGTTCGGGACTCGCTGTCGGCCGCACCCTTATTGCCGTGATGGAGAACTATCAGGATGAAAAAGGACGGATCAGAGTTCCGGAGGTCTTGCTTCCGTACATGGGTGGGGTTGAAGCAATCGGCTGAGCGAAAAACTGAGAAGCTCTCAAAACAGTCATATTTGAATTCGAATGCCCGCGCCGTTGAAACAGGAGCGCGGGCTATTCATTTTCAGGTTGGTTGCGCGACGGGATCTGCGCCAAGGCGTGAGCCGCATCGCAGAACGGCGCATGACGATATAACCATTTCGATAAAAACTTGGCCTTTTTAGAAGCATCGTTTATTATGAAACGGCATCGTTCCTAAAATAACCAATATGGAGGTGAAGGATGCAGAAGCTTCGACTGATTGCTAACTCCCTTCTGTCGATCTATCTGGCGTCTTCCTGTACTGTTGGTCATGCCAGAACGGCAAGTCCAAAAAGCCTTGCAAGCTCTCAAAAAGGCATTGCATCGTACTACAGCGATCGTTTCCACGGCCGGCGGACGGCCAGCGGCGAGCGTTACAACCGGAACGGCCTCACCGCAATGCATCGGTCGCTACCATTCGGTACCCGGCTCCGGGTGACCAATCTCGGCAATAACCGCAGCATAGAGGTGCGCGTGAACGACCGCGGCGATCCCGCGAACAAGCGTCTGCTCGATCTCTCGCGGCGCGCGGCCAAAGAGCTCGGATTCATAAGAGCGGGACTTGCTCAAGTGAAGCTTGAGGTGATCCAACCGGGAGATGGTTAATTGGCGCCTCGTCCGTGATAAGGGCCATTTTTTATTTTTCGCCGTAGGAAAACGGCTCTGAGCGTACCGGTTACCGACCGTAGCCCAAGGATTCTATATCCACCAGACGGCCATTCTCGAATCGAAGCAGCTGCACGAACCGATTCGGACCGAAGTCGTAGGTCCATTCGTCGATCATGACCGGCACGTATTGCCCCAACTCCAAGCCCGAACCGTACAATTTCACATACCTGAGCTCGATGCGGGAGTCCGTGAATACGGGCTCGCCGCACTTGCGAAGCACCTCGAGCTTGTAATCTCCAGTGTCTACCAGTAGAGAGCCGCAGCGTAGGGCCCAGGCGGACGGTGCGGATAAGCTCAGATACAGACCGAGAAAAAGAATCCTTTTTTTCATAAATGACCATCAAGTTATGGATAGCGGTTATTCTTGACCGAAACTCTCGGAAAAAATCATATAATGGCGTTTGATCGATAAGCGTACCGAGGTTACGAGTTGTATGAGCGAAGAGCCTATTAAATTTACTGACAGCGCTGCGGCCAAGGTGAGCCAACTGATAGCCGATGAAGGAAACGATAACCTGAAGCTGCGGGTTTACATTACCGGCGGCGGCTGCTCAGGTTTTCAATATGGCTTTACTTTTGATGACGCGGTCAATGAAGACGACACGCAAATTGTGAAGAACGGTGTCATTGTCTTGATCGATTCCATGAGCATCCAATATCTGACCGGTGCCGAGATCGACTATACCGAGGACTTATCCGGATCTCAATTCGTTATTCGGAATCCCAATGCGGCCACAACGTGCGGTTGCGGTTCGTCCTTCTCGGTTTAAGCGTTCTCGTTCCAAAAACTTTCGCAAAGTGCCGGTAGGGGACCAATTCCACGCGTATTGGGTCGTCCGCTTCGTGGCTGCCAAGCACGCCGATGGATTGCAGACGAACGGGTGCTGGAAATCAGGGCTAACATATCGGCACCAGCATTACCGGAAACGTTACCCATACGATCGCCAGCAGTGCCAGCCCCCCGAAGGAGACGGTCATCCAGTCGATGAAAGCGGGTGTCGCGGACTGCGGGCGGTGCCGGTGAAGATTCCGCCAGGCGGGGACAAGTATGATCAGAATCCCCGCGATCGCCATCACCGTAGCAATGGTGACCATCCATGCAACGATGCCCACCCCGAGCCAGCTTAAATTCTGAACCCCCCGTGCACACACCAGGGCAGTGGCGATGTAGACAACCCCGAAATGGGCACCCCAGATCAAGACGCCCGAGAGCATCCGAAGCGTGTTTGTGACGAAGTGGAGTGCGGCAGCCATGGCGGTTCACCCCAGGAAGCGCGGAGACAGATGGACCACGGCTAATGCAATCAGGCCCTGAACGACCGTGTAATGCCAGAACAGCATGGTGTTGTCGAAAGTGGCCCGGCGTTCGCGGTTTATGAGTCCGCACACCGAGCGGGCGAAGGTATAGAGGCCCATGATGACCACCACGGTAACGAAAAATCCCTGAATCGAGATGACGGTATAAACGATCGCGGCATAGCCGGAATCGGTCGGCCGCAGGCCTATCTGCCATTGGCCCCACAGCTCGGCCACCAACGCACCGACGAGCAGGGGGACGGCTAAAAGCATGGCCAGGCGCACCGTCCAGAACCTGTTCGATTTCAATGCGCGGCTGGCGTAGGCGATGGCCGCACTGCTGAATGCCGAAAGGCCTGCCGCCGCGAGCGGATAAGCCACTTCCGGCAGCGATTCTCCGCCCTTGGGCCAGAACCCCGGCGCTACGGTCCACAGGAAATAATACGAAAAGATCAGGCAGGCGAAGAGGGAGGCCGAGACGATCATCAGCACGACCATGGCCCACCGGGAATGCGACATGGGACCGGTCACGTAGACCGGCAGCTTGATGCCGCCGCCGATGTCCACGGGAGGGTGGCTGGGGCCGGGGTCGGTTTCCCATGCCCACCGGATGATCATGGCGATGGCGAACACGCCGAAGAACAGTGCAGGCACCACTACCTTCACCGTCAGGAGCAGAAAGAACGCCGCCGTTCCGAAGGCCGCCAACACCGGGAACCAGCTCCCTGCCGGCATCTGCAAAATGTACAGAGGCCGGGCATCGATGGGACTGGTGACGACGGTCTCGCGCGCGCCGGTAGGCGCGCCCGGCAGGTAATAGCGGCCGGCCTCGACGTCCTCCGCCAGATTCGGCTGATCCCAAAGCGGCTCGCGGCTTTCGACGATGGGAATGCTGCGCATGGCGTAATCGCCGCCGGGCAGCCATTCGAGGGTACCTGCATCCCAGACGTTGCCCGCCTTTTCCGGACGGAAGGGTCGGAAGTTGCGAATGAGATCGACCAGGAACACCAGAACGCCCGCACCGATGAGAAAAGCGCCGAAAGTCGAGATCAGGTTGAGGGTGTCCCAGCCGACTTCCGCCGAATAGGTATAGACCCGCCGCGGCATACCCAGCAGCCCGGTGACGTGCATCGGGAAGAACGCCGTGTTGAACCCGATGAACATCAATCCGCACACCCAGCGGCCCAGTTTTTCCGAGAGAGGCTTCGTGCTCGCATAGGGCGCCCAGTAATAGAACACGCCGAACAGCGGGAACACCATGCCGCCGAACAGCACGTAGTGCAGATGCGCCACCACGAAATAGGTGTCGTGCACCTGCCAGTCGAAGGGCACGATCGCCACCATCACCCCGGTCAGCCCGCCCAGCACGAAAATGAACAAAAAAGCCAGGGTGAACAGCGCCGGCACCGTGAGTTTCAGGCGTCCGGCCGCAATGGTGGCGATCCAGGCGAACACCTGTATGCCGCTCGGAACCGACACCGCCATGCTGGCCGCCGAGAAATAGCTCATGGAGATCTGCGGCAGTCCCACGGCGAACATATGGTGCACCCACAGGGCGAAGCTCAGGAAACCCGTGCCCACCAGGGCCAGCACCACCAATCGGTATCCTACCAAGTGCTTGCGCACCATGGTGGGTATGATCATCGAGACGATTCCCGCGGCCGGTAGGAAGATGATGTAGACCTCCGGGTGACCGAAAAACCAGAAGAGATGCTGCCAGAGCAAGGGGTCGCCGCCTTTCTCGGCCACGAAGAACGGCCACTCGAAGCTGCGCTCCAGCTCCAGAAGCGCGGTGCAGAGGATCACCGCCGGGAAGGCGACCATGATCATCCCGGCGAACACCAGCATGGCCCAGCAATAGATCGGCATCTTATCGAGGCTCATGCCGGGCGCGCGGTTGAGCAGCACCCCCACCACGATCTCGATGGCCGCGGCGATGGCCGTGATTTCGATGAAGCCGATGCCGAGCAGCCAGAAATCGGAGTTGTCGCCGGGCGAGAATTGATAACTGGTCAGCGGCGGATACATGAACCAGCCGCCCTTGGGCGCCAAGTCGAAAAACAGGCTGCAGAAGAACGCCAGCCCACCCGCGAAATAAGCCCAGAAGGCATAGGCCGACAGCCGCGGGAAGGGCAGGTCGCGCGCCGCCTGCATGTTGGGCAGGATGAGAACTCCCAGCGCTTCCACCGCCGGCACGGCGAACAGGAACATCATGATGGTGCCGTGCATCGTGAAGATCTGGTTATAGGTGTCCTGCCCCAGAAGATCGTTTTCCGGCACCGCGAGCTGGGTGCGCATCAGGAGCGCCAGCACGCCGGCCAGCAAGAAGAACAGAAAGGCCGTGCCGACGTAGAAGATGCCGATGTACTCGTTGTTGACGACGGTGATGAAGTTCCAGCCCGATGGTGGCCGCCAAATCTTTTTGAGCAGGGAAAGCTCTTCGTCCGGGCGGGGCACAGGGTTCGGAAATTCCTGATTCCGGTCCATCCATGTCTCCTCAGCGCAATCGATACAGCAGGAATATCCCGCCGAGATAAATCAAGAGCACGGCCAGCGAGTCGTAGCCCATGCGCAGGATCGTCCGATCCCGGCGCTCGACCAAACCGGCGATGTACAGCGTCGTCACGACAATCCCTAAAAGGGCCGCGAAAGATGAAAACCGTCCCACCTGGTTCAGCACCGGGCCGTCCGGATAGACGGCATCGATCAAAAAAATCATGCCGACGTTGAACAGATTGGTGCCGAAGATATCGGAAACCGCCATCAGATAACGCCCTAGGTGCATCGCCGCCAGTACGGTGCTGACTTCCGGCAAGGAGGTCGAAAAGCCGACAAAAACGGCGCCGAAGAAGCTCGAGCCCAGCCCGCTCTGCTCGGCGAGGGTTTCACCGGAACGCGATAGCGCATAGCCCGCCACCAGAATCGCCAAACCGGCAAGCACCGTCTTGCCGAGAATTTTTCCAAACGGACGTTCGGGTTCCTCCTCCGTTTCGTCGCGTTGGGCCGGATGTCCTCTGTGCTGTCCCTCAAGTCCCTGATGGGGACGCTTCGGAGCGCGTCGTTGATGCCAGCCCAGCCCGTCCGGCCGCCAGGGAAAGCGGCCCTGAGATTTGGCGAGCATCCAGATGGCCCCGAAATAAAAAAGGAGAATGCTCCACGCCCAACCGCCGATGCCGAGGAACGCCGTGTCGCCCACGATCACGGCCGCGGACACCAGAGCGAGCAGCAGTACGCCCAGTGCCCCTTGCAAGATCACGACCGGATCGGGAATGACCGAAGTCAGAGCGTCCCGCCCGATGACGGCGTCGGCCAGCGCCAGGATGACGACGTTGATCGCGAGACTGCCGAGGATGTTGTTCACTGCCAGCGGCGCATTGCCGGCGGCGGACGAGGCGACCGTGACCGCGACCTCGGGCAGCGAAGTGATGCCGCCCAAAAGGATCAATCCGGCTGCTGCATGGCCGATGCCGGTATGCTCGGCGATGGCATCGGCATAGTGCGAGACCTTGGTGCCGGCAATCCAGACGATGCCTGCCGAAACCGCGAACATCACGATGTTGAGCCAGAGCGAATAATTCTTGAAATCGAAAGGCATCAGCTCGGGTTCTCCAAATAAGCCGTCGGCCGATGCGCGTGGAAGCGCCGCGGCCGGCATCCGTGAAATCCACTCGAAGATTCAGCTCTTGCGCTGTCCTCCGTAAAGCGGTACCGGCGGTGCTGCCGTCGCATACACCGAGCGGCGCATCTAACCAACCTTGTGCCAGAGAGTAAGCTCCATCGGCTCGGCCAACAGCGTTTCGGCCAGCGTAATCCAATGTCTGATATGTGGCGCGTCGAGATGCCTTCTGAGGTCCTCCTCGCACACCCAGTTCTCATGGAAGAGAAAACGCGAATCGTCATCGGCAGCCTGGTGCATGTCATAATTCATGCAGCCTTTTTCCGAGCGGGTCGGGGCGAGGAGGTTCATGAGCTCCCGCTTGACCTGCGCCTCCATGCCGGGTTTGGCTACGATTCGAACGATAACCGTCACGGGTTTGCTTGCCATGTTTCGCTCCTTTATCGGAGTGCCGGTTGCGATCCATGATTTCAGGGACGCTGCGGACGGAGATGTTCGACAATCCCGGAACCGCGTTCATCTCCGGTTCTCCGAATAAGCCGCCGGCGGACGCGCGGGCTGACGCTGGGCGGTAAGCCAGGCATCGAAATCCTCCGGCGTTTCGACCACCGCCAGGAAGGCCATATTGGCGTGCTGGGCGCCGCAATACTCGGCGCACTGCCCGCGCCACACGCCCGGCCGGTCGGGTCGGATACGCAGCGTGGTGATACGGCCGGGAATCATGTCGACTTTTCCGGCCAGGTTGGGCAGCCAGAAACTATGGATGACATCGGCGGTGCGCAGTCTGAATTCCACGAGCCGACCGGCCGGAAGGTGGATCTCGTTGGCGGTGGCGACATCGACATGGCCCGCCTCGGTCAGGTAATTCACCCGCCACCAAAACTTCTCGCCGACGACCTCGATCCGCAGGGCCGGAGGTTCCGACGGGGTGACGATATCCCCGGCGATTCTCAGCGTATAGACCAAGAGCGCGGACAACAGGACCACGGGAAACGCGAGGCCGCCGATAAGGACTGCTCGGCGATGGCCCAGCAAGCGGCCGGCGCGTTCCGATCCGGACATCGAATAAACGGTCAGCGCCATGACCAAAACGAAAATGACCGCGGCTCCCCAGTACAGCAGCCAGCCGATGGCATCAATTTCGGATGCGGTCGGCGAATGCGGATCGATGGCGGATTGAAGGCCGGCGCCCGCGGATGCCGGCAATGTTGCAAAGAGTAAGGCCGAACCAAGACGGGCGGTCATGGCATGGGGAAATGCGGGCTGTCCGGCTGAACGCATCGACAGCCGGCACTAACCGCAAGGCGGAGAGTCGAAAATGCTATAGCGTCGGAAGACGTTCCATTCCCGATGGTCATCGGTCACTCCCCTGGCCGAATATCGAGCCGTACGGTTAACGCCGTTCTCTCGAATTTTGGAGCGTACTCACAAGAGACCATGGCACCGTCCCGAAAGTTTCTGATCCATGCGCTCATCACTCTCGTCATCCTGGGTGGACTCGGAGTATTGGGCGCCGCCATCGTCGTGCTCACCGGCGTGTACAACGTCGCTGCCATTTATCAGCACACTTGGCCGGTTTACGAGATGCTGGATTTCGCATTGGATCGGTCGGTCTCGGCCCGCCTCGGTGGCATCGCGGCGCCGCCCCTGGACGATCCGCTCGTGGCGGAACGCGGCTTCCGCATTTACCGGGACAAATGCGCGCAATGCCATGGCGCGCCGGGTGTGCCTCCCGACGATGCCGGCAAGGGGATGCTGCCGCTGCCCAACAATCTGGCACAAACGGCGCGCGAAAAATCGGCCGAATACATCTATTGGGTGGT
>NZ_JBDIVO010000035.1:0-23704 GCF_039794385.1 Methylocaldum sp.
AACAATGAGCGGCTCGAATTTTTGGGCGACTCCGTGCTCGGGTTTGTGATCGCGGAAAGGCTTTATGACAAGTTCGCGGAGGCGGACGAAGGCGTGCTCAGCCGGTTGCGCGCGACTCTCGTGAATCAAAGCTCTTTGGCGGAATTGGCGCGTAAATTAAATCTGGGGGATTACTTAGTTCTGGGGTCGGGCGAATTGAAGAGCGGCGGATATCGGCGCGACTCGATTTTGTCCGACGCGCTGGAGGCCGTCATTGGCGCTCTGCTTATCGATCAAGGGATGGATGCCTGTCGGGAGTGGATTTTAAACCTCTTTGCCGAGCCGATAGACCGTCTTTCGCTGCGGGATTGGAAAAAGGATCCGAAGACCCGATTACAAGAATTGATGCAAGCGCGAGGACTCGAATTGCCTACCTATACCCTCAAAACGGTCATCGGTCAGCCGCACGACCAGAGCTTTTGCGTGGAGTGCCGCGTGTCGCTGATCCCGGTTTCCTGCGAGGGCGTAGGGCCTTCCCGGAAAAAGGCCGAACAGCAAGCGGCAGAAAAGATGCTGACTGTGCTGGCGGAAAAACTGGGGCTCAAACCATGAAAGCAGGCTTTGTCGCGCTCGTGGGGCGCCCGAACGTCGGTAAATCTACCCTCCTCAATCATCTGGTCGGACAAAAAATCAGCATCACGTCCCGCCGGCCGCAGACGACGCGGCATCGGATTTGCGGTATCAAGACCACCAGAGACGGACAGATTGTTTTTGTCGATACTCCGGGCATTCATGCCAGCCAAAAGCGGGCGATGAATCGCTACCTCAACCGCGCAGCGGTCTCCGCCCTGCTTGACGTCGATGTGATTGTCTGGCTCATCGACAGACCGATGTGGCTTTCCGAAGACGAGTTGGTCCTGGAGAGGATCAAGTCTGCAGGGGTGCCTGTCATCTTGGTCATCAATAAAGTCGACAGGCTCGAGGATAAGGCGCTTTTATTGCCTTTTATGGAAGAGGCGGCGGCTCGCCACTCGTTTGCCGATTTGGTTCCGGTTTCCGCCTTAAAGGGCACGAATCTGGACGTTTTGGAGCGGAAGATCATCGAACTCTTGCCGGAGGGCGAACCGATTTATCCGGAAGATCAAATCACCGACAAGCCGGAGCGTTTTTTTGCCGCCGAAGTCATTCGGGAAAAATTGCTTCGTTCGCTGTCCCAGGAGGTGCCTCATGCGCTGACGGTGGAGATCGAGCAATTCAAGCTCGAGGGCGGATTGACGCGAATCAGTGCGGTGATTTGGGTCGAGCGCGAGGGTCAGAAGGCAATCATCATCGGCCGCAGCGGCGAAGTGCTCAAGAAGGTCGGCGAGCGGGCGCGGCATGAACTGGAACGTTTGCTCGATTGCAAGGTTTACCTGGAGCTTTGGGTTAAGGTCAAGAAAGGTTGGTCGGATGACGAGCGTGCTTTGCACAGCCTCGGCTACAGCGAATGACGCGAGCAAGGGTGCTTCTCGGGACTTCCAAGGCCGCATCTCGCTGCAGAACGGATTCGTCCTTCACAGTAGACCTTATCGCGAATCAAGCCTTCTTCTCGACGTATTTACATTGGATTTCGGTCGCCTTCGCCTGCTGGCAAAAGGTGCGCGCAAGAGCAAAAGAGGATTGCATTCTCTACTTCAGCCATTCGTTCAATTGCGTCTTTCCTGGGCGGGAAAAGGCGATCTACCAGTCTTGACGGCTGCGGAATCCATCGGAGGAACCAGCATCAAGTTGAGCGGGCCCAAGCTGTTCTGCGGATTTTATGTGAACGAGTTGCTTCTCAATTTTCTCCCTTCCCGCGATCCTCATCCGGAAGTATTCGATCTATATCGGAATACCTTGGATCAACTCGCGGCAGATGACGGCATGGAACGGATTCTAAGATTATTCGAAGTCTCTCTGCTGGGCGAGATGGGTTACGGTATGGCCTTTGATCGGGAGGCAACGTCCGGGCAACCGATCGATCCGGCAAAAAGATATGTGTACAGAATTGAGGAAGGTCCGGTAGAGAACGATGAAAGGGCTGCGGATTCGGTCGGAGGCGCCACCTTGCTTGCATTGGATCGGAAGACGCTGAACGATCCGGATGAACTTCAAGAGGCGAAGCATCTGATGCGACGAGTAATCAATTATTATCTCAACGGAAAATCTCTTAAAAGCCGGGACTTTTTCAAGCAAGTCACAAAAAGCAGACCATGATGACGACCTCTCGCCCTATCTTACTCGGCGTAAACATCGATCATATCGCCACCATTCGACAGGCTCGGCGTACCAAATACCCCGAAGTGATCCAGGCGGCCTTGCTCGCGGAGCAAGCTGGCGCCGACGGTATTACCGCTCATCTTCGCGAGGATCGCCGGCATATTCAGGACAGAGACATCGGATTGTTGCGAGAGATGATCGAGACCCGTCTAAACCTGGAAATGGCGGTAACCGATGAGATGGTCGCTATCGCAAAAACCGTGCGGCCACAAGCGTGCTGCCTGGTTCCGGAGCGACGCGAAGAATTGACCACGGAGGGTGGTCTGGATGTGTCCGGAAATTTCGAACGAATTCGTGCCGCTTGCGAAACGCTGGGCGAAGCCGGGGTGGAGGTCTCCCTGTTCATCGACGCCGATTTTCGGCAGATCGAAGCGGCAGCGAAAACCGGTGCTCCCGTGATCGAATTACACACGGGCCACTATGCCGATGCCGCTTCGAACAAGGAAAGTAAAGATGAGTTTCACCGCTTGGCACGGGCGGCAGAGTATGCATCCGGAATCGGCCTCAGAGTGAATGCGGGGCATGGATTGAATTATCACAACGTAGGGGAAATTTGCCGCATTCCCCAAGTCGAGGAGCTCAATATCGGGCATTCCATCGTGGCGAGGGCGCTGTTCGTCGGGCTGGAGCGAGCGGTGAGCGAGATGAAGCGGGCGATGGTATCGTCGCGCTTATCAATTGACCCATAGGGCTTATTCTGCCATAGTTGAACAGCTATCGAATCGAACAACTGGTCCGCTTTCTCGCATTCCGTCGTAATCGAGATGGCGCGTGGTGTAGAGAATGCTCGGGGCCCAAATCAAATATAACGATGGTTCGCGATAGCTGGGGCAGCATAGCGGAGGAGATGGGGTGTACGAAAGATATCAGAGCGAGTCGACGACTGCGCCAGCATTGCGCGCCGGGACTACGGTTCGGTATCCAGTGTCGGCCGCTTGGTGGCGAGCTCCGCAAGTGCTTGTCGCCTTGCTTGCGGTTTGTCTCTGTTCGTTGGTCATTCTCTATTATTTATCGACGCGTCTTGAAACCACGGTAGCCGGTCCAACGGAAGGTCACGCCCGGATCAAGGCGATCAACCAGCAAATGGAAGCGCTGCAACGCAAGTTCGGCATTCTCTTGGCCGAATCGGTCGAAATGAGACTTAAAACCCTTCAGAAGAACATTGAGGCGGGAGCGGTCAGTTCCGCGGATCTCGAGGCCTTTGAGCAATTAAAGAGCGATCTGGTGCTGTTGGAAGGTTATGCCGAAGCCGGCGGAGCCAATGCGTTCGACAACACCGAGATCGAGCATTCCCGTTTCCGGCGGTTACCCGGTTCGGGAGTAGTCCGTAACGAAGAGCTTATGGATGAGGTTTTGCAGGTAAAGAACCTGCTTTACTTTTGTGCCGCCAGTCTCGCAACGACCACTGTTCTCATCAGTGGCTATTGGTTGAGACAGCGGAGTCGGGCGTATCGCCTCCACTCGGGAATGACCGCTGTTCCGATGCTGGCAAAGAAGCCCGGCGATTGATGCCTGGTCTGGACCTCAGGAATATTTAGGTGTTCGACGAGTCACGATTCTCGTGATGCCCCTTTTTGACATGCTCGGCTTCGATCCGGTTTTTCCCCATCCCCTTGGCGCGATACATTGCAGAGTCGGCCCGCCTGATGAAGGAATCCGCCGATTCGTTTGACACGTACACGGTGATGCCGGCGGAGAAAGTCGGCAAAGCCATGGCCGTGCCGCCAATTGAAAACGTGGTTCGGTGGACCTGCGCCTGAATTTTCTTGAGCGCCCATAAAGCGCCATCCAGCTCGGTGTTGGGAAGCAGTACGATGAACTCTTCGCCGCCGAAACGGGCTACGTGGTCGTGACGGCGAAATGCAGGAAGGATTTTTTGGGCGTAAATTTTGAGAACTTCATCGCCTGCAGCGTGGCCGTAACGGTCATTGATTTCCTTGAATCCGTCGAGGTCCACCATGGCCAAGGCCAAAGGGGTGTAGTAACGTTGCACGCGTCCGATCTCATCCTCCAGCCGATTCAAGAAGGCTCGCCGATTGGAAAGCCCGGTTAATTCATCCGTAAGGCTCAGTTGGCGAACTCGTGTGAATTCCAGATCGGTCTTTCGATTATTCGTCTCCAGCAAATCGAGATAAGCTCGGATAATGTCGATTTGTTTGGCCTGATGTTGATGTTCGTTTAACAAAGCGTCGGTCTGCTTTAGAAGTCCAGATCGCGCCGTATCGGTGAGCAAAAAATTTTCGGGATGGCTCAACGCCTGAGCGATATTCTTCAGCAACTGGCCGGAATGTAGATTTGCATCATCAACTTCGTTAAGGCTTGCCGTCAACGACTTGTGGATTTCGGCCATTCCTACGCTTTGTCCTTCGCGAGGCGGCGGCGCGGGGTCCGTGTTATGTGATGTCTTTTCGGAAGTCGTCACATGGATTTCTGTGGCCTTAGCCCTTTGTGCAATCACGTCCGGTTTGTCGGGCGAGGGTTCATGGTCTCCTATGATTCGATCGGAAAAGGCAAAATTGGAATGGAACAAAGAATGTTTGAGGTCTTCAACGCCTTTAATTAAGGTGTTTAATTCCGCTAAGGATAAAGACGGACTGAGCAGAGTTTGGAGAAACTCGATTCGTCGCGCGAGCCACTGGCTTCTGTCGGAAACCAACTGTTCAACATAACGGAGAAGTTGTTGAACAAGGGCGCGGTAACGGGTTTCCCTCGCGTTATGAATTTGGGTCAGCGACTCGAAACTATTTTGAATATGATCGATAAGAAGAGGTTCGGACGGGTAACGCCTTAACGCGTGCAAATTGGAGAGTATCCGTTCGAAATCGGCCGGCCGCGATTTCATGACTTATCAAGTGTTAAGGTCAAAGAAGTTAAATTCCGACACGATACTCTGAACATCGAATGCGACAAATAGCTACAGTCTAGTGTGTCCTGGCTGGAAACAAGGAGTGGCTTTCACAGTCCCGATCTAAGAAATTCCCATTGTATTTTTGTCGAAAAAGCCGCGATTCATTCTACCGGTAATCGCTTGCTAATCAATCCTTAAGGCTACAGCCTGTTTTCCACTTCCTTAAGACGACCATCCATATGCAGAGAGTTTTGAGCATAGCCCCGATGTTGGATTGGACGGATCGGCATTTTCGCTATTTTGTACGCCTAATTTCTCGGCGGGTGCTGCTTTATACCGAAATGGTCACCGCCGGTGCGATTTTGTTCGGGAATCGCGACCACTTGCTCGGCTTCCACCCCGCCGAAAAGCCGTTGGCGCTTCAATTAGGCGGCAGCAACCCTTCGGATCTTGCCGAGTGTGCGAGAATTGCCGAAGCGTATGGATATGATGAGATTAATCTCAATGTCGGATGCCCGAGCGATCGGGTGCAGAATGGGCGGTTCGGTGCATGCTTGATGGCCGACCCCGAGTTGGTTTCCGAGTGCGTGGCCGCGATGGCCGGTGCCGTATCGCTTCCGATCACAGTCAAAACCCGAATAGGCATCGATGAGCAGGACTCCTATGAGGATCTCGCGCGCTTCGTCGAGATCGTCTCGTCCGGCGGTTGTCACACCTTTGTCATCCATGCCAGAAAAGCGTGGCTTAAAGGCTTATCGCCTAAGGAGAACCGGGAAATACCACCGCTAAGATACGATGTGGTCGATCGAATCAAAGACGATTATGCGGCACTCGAAATCATCCTGAACGGCGGTATCGTCGATCTGGATCAGGCGGGGCTGCATCTTGAGCGGTTCGACGGTGTGATGATAGGACGAGCGGCCTACCATCAACCGTACTTGCTTGCAGAGGCCGACCGGCGATTTTTCGGCGATGACCGTCCGGTCCGCTCCCGGCGTCAAGTGGTCGAAGCGCTGTTGCCGTATGTCGAAACGGAATTGGGGCGGGGCGTACGTTTACAAGCCATCGCTCGGCACATTTTAGGGTTGTATCACGGTATGCCCGGCGGGCGGGCATGGCGTCGGCATCTTAGCCAGCATGCGACGAAAGCAAATGCGGGAGCGGATGTGCTTCTCGAAGCCACCCGCTATTGCGAAGAGTCAATATGCGTTTGATCGAGAAAGACATGGCGCATTCCTGCGCGATATACTTACCGATCACTATTAGCGACATCAATCATGCAAAACGTAATGGAGCATCTTTTTTCCCAAATCATACAATCTCTTGGGGAGGATATTACCCGAGAAGGACTAGTGGATACGCCTAAGCGGGCGGCGGCGGCTTTTCGTTTTCTCAATAGCGGCTACAATCAGCGCCTCGAGCGTGTCCTCAATAATGCCGTTTTCGAGGCGGATACGGAGGATATGGTGATCGTGAAGGACATCGAATTGTATTCATTGTGCGAGCACCATCTTCTGCCGTTCATCGGTAAATGCCATGTCGCTTATCTGCCTAAGGGTAAGGTGATCGGGCTTTCCAAGATCGCGCGCATCGTCGAAATGTACGCTCGCCGTCTTCAGATCCAGGAGCGATTGACCAAACAAATTGCGGACGCCATTCAGACCGCGATCGATCCCGCGGGGGTTGCCGTAGTAATCGAAGCCAAGCATCTGTGCATGATGATGCGAGGCGTCGAGAAACAAAACTCGGTTATGACCACCTCATCCATGCTGGGTTTGTTCCGCAAACAAATCAGTACCCGTTCGGAGTTTCTGGATCTTATCAACAGAAAATAGCGTGACAGAAGCAGGGAAATCCCACCGTTGGGGTGTGCTTTTGGTCAATCTGGGTACGCCCGAGGCTCCAACCACGGCCGCAGTCCGACGCTATCTGGGCGAGTTCCTATGGGACTCCCGTGTCGTGGAACTGCCGAGGCCAATTTGGTGGATGATCCTTCATGGCGTGATTTTGCGGGTGCGGCCATCCAAGTCGGCACGAGCGTATCGGTCGATCTGGACCGACAGAGGCTCCCCGTTACTGGTGTTCAGCACGGATTTGACTCGATCGGTGCAAGCCGAGATCTCGGCGAGAACGGCTGGGGAAATCCTGGTAGAGGTGGCGATGCGCTACGGTAAACCCGGAATTCGGGAAAAATTGGAGAAGTTGAATAGCGCCGGGGTCGATGGACTTCTGATTTTGCCGTTGTATCCCCAGTATTCGTCACCGAGTACCGGGACCGTATTCGATGCGGTCGCCTCGGTGTTGAAGAATTGGAGATATGTTCCGGAGACCAGATTCGTCAGCGACTATCATGATTATCCGGCGTATATCCGGGCTGTGGCGAACCGAATCGAAGATTTCTGGCGCGACAATGGCGGACCTCATTTTTTGTTGTTTTCATTTCACGGTTTACCGGAACGAAGCCGCTCCCTAGGCGATCCTTACCATGAGCAATGTCGTACGACCGCAAAGCTGATCGCGGCTGAACTGAAGCTTCCGGAGAATGCTTGGCAGTTAGTTTTTCAGTCCCGTTTCGGCCCGGGGCGGTGGCTTCAGCCTTATTGCGTCGATGTGCTAAAAGCACTGCCGCAAAAGGGCGTTAAGGACGTCGATGTCGTTTGCCCGGGATTTGCCGTGGACTGCTTGGAAACCTTGGAGGAGATCGGCATTACCAACAAGGAGGTCTTTGAAAGAGCGGGTGGTGCCCAGTATCGGTTAATCCCAGCACTGAACGATAGTCCGGAACATGGCCGCGTCCTGGCTGGTTTGATTACAGAGCACTTGCGGTAAAAGGAAAAAGTCGCTCAACCGGCATAAATAAGCTTGAATACTTGATTGAATTGTTCGTCGAGTTTTTGGGCCAACTCATTCGCAGTTGCGATGTCAGTGCCGAAAAGACTCGGCTTGTCCATGTCGGTTACTGTGGTGTCGCGTGATGCATGGTTAGAATAGCGTGAATAAACAAAGGATTGTGCCTGAGCGACCAGGGCTGCTTCGCAACTGAACACGTCGGCATTTTCCGGCGTATCGTGGTGCTCGATAGTCACGGCGATGATCTCCGGCAGCTTCCATAGCCGAGCCAATTCGGCGCCGACCTGATAATGGTCGAATCCGATAACTCGTCTTTCTCCTTCCTGATAGCTTATGTTCTCCGATTCCGCTAAAAGTGCCGCGGCACGGGCCAATTCCGGAAGGCGGTGATATACGACCAATCGCCCTATTTCATGTAATAGTCCACATAGAAATACGGCCTTTAGACGTTCGCCAAAGGGATGACAACTCGCGAATAATCTTGCCAATAGCGCACAGCGCACGCTCATGGCCCAGAATTCCTTCATTGTCATCAAGGTATTGGTTAAAGATGAAAATTTATCGATCACTAAAGTAGTTAATACCAAACTCCGAATTTCGTGGATGCCGACGATATTGAGTGCACGATGAATGGAGGTGACTTTGGTCGGAATTCCATAAAAGGCGCTATTGACGACCCGTAGCAGCCTTGCTGTGAGACCAGGATCATTTTCAATCAGTGTGCCGGCATCGCGCAGATCGGCCCCCGGGTTATCCAGTAGTTCATTCAGTTTTAAGAATAACTCCGGCGGGGAAGCTAATTGCACGTTCCCATTCAAAATTACGCGGACGCTAAGCGGGGTGAATGCATACATCGCTTTAGCTCTTGATGCGCATACCTAATACTATCCTGTCGTTAATTTGATTTGACTGATACGCCGATAAGTGGCATCTATATCACAGTTGGTTCATGGAAGACTTTATATGTGACGCGAGTTCCAATTGCCTCCTTTATTCTAACTGAGCTTCAGGTTTTTATCGGGTGCTATGACGCCAACCAACCAGTTCGGCGAAAAGTTAATTATTATCGGTGAGCATAATGAGCGTCATCGTGCCCAAGTCGAGTTAATCCTATCCGAAGCCGGTTTCGTGAATTTCGTAGCGGTCTCTAATGGAAGAGAGCTTCTTGAGCAATTGAGAAAATTCCAGCGGAGCCCTGAAGAAATCGGACTTATTATTCTTAATAGTAGCCTGCCCGAATGTCAGATTGACGAGTTTTGCCTGTCTTTTTCCTCGATAGACGAGGGAATCGGCATTCCCGCTATCATTTTTACTGAAGAATCGGTCGAATTGGACAGCACGCAAGTACGCCGCCTAACCCAGCTGAGCAGGCAAGGCGTCAGTCTGATTACCAAGCCTATTCGCGGACGCGATTTTATCCCCTTGGTTAACATGAGTTTGATACTCAGAAACGAGCGTCACCTGAGACGTAGCCAAGAAGAGCAACTTTTAAACGAACTCTCCGAACGCAAAATCATGGAGGCCCGATTCAAATATCTCGTGGCCCACGATGAGTTGACCGGCCTTGCAAATCGCCGCAGCTTGGAAAAGAAACTTCAGCTAGCCATCCACCGGTGCCGGAACTTCGATCAGGAAGGTGCATTGCTGTACCTGGATCTTGATCGGTTCAACATGATCAATGATCTTGAGGGACACGAGACCGGCGATCGTTTATTAGTGGAGACGGTCAGCCTGTTGCACGGCACGCTCGATTCGGACCACATCGCAGCCAGGATCGGAGCTGACGAGTTTTGTATCTTTCTAGAAAACGTCAAACAGCAGGAGGCATTGTCCATCGCTGAACGGCTCCGCCAAGCCATGGATGGTTTTCGCTTCGTTACCGGACAAGACAGTTATCATATATCGGCCAGTATCGGTGTGGCCCTGCTGGAATCGCGGAGGATGGCCAGTCATCCGAGTGTGCTGATTGCCGAAGCGCATCAGGCCTGTTACGCAGCGAAGGCGAACGGGCGTAACATGGTTCAGTTGTATAACGACAAAGATACCGAGGCTTGCACGCGGCGAAGCGACATCTTATGGGTTCCGCTGATCCGGGAAGCCTTGATGGAAAATCGGTTTTTTCTGGTTTTTCAGCCGGTTGTCAGGGTCAAGGACGGTGCCATTACGCACTACGAGGTCTTGATCCGGATGAGGGGCAAGCGTTCGGATATATTCTCGCCGGGAGAATTCATTCCGGTCGCCGAGCGCATGGGTTTGATTCACCATATCGACCTGTGGGTGGTCGATAAATCAATCGATTTCCTGGCCTCTCTGCCGGAACACCAGTCGCATGTCAGTCTAACGATAAATTTGTCGGGTGTTGCATTTCAAGATCAGTCCTTGTTACCCCTGATTAAACAAAAATTGGAAATGACCTGGATCTCCGCGTCTCGGCTTGCATTCGAGATTACCGAAACCGCGACTGTCGCGAATTATCAGCAAACTCGGGAAATGATTGCCCGCATAAGGGCGCTGGGATGCCATTTTGCCTTGGATGACTTTGGTGCCGGCTTTAGTTCGTTCGATTACATCAAAAAGTTTCCAGTCGATTATTTGAAAATCGATGGACAGTTCATAAAAAACCTGCTTCATGATGAAACAGACCAGGTACTTGTCAAGGCAATGATCGATATCGCTCGGAAGCTGGGAAAAAGGACCATCGCCGAATTTGTGGAAAACCCGAAGGTTCTTTCTCTCTTAAAAACGCTCGGCATAGATTATGTCCAAGGTTATCTGATCGGTAAGCCGGAACCCCATCTACTCGACAAAACGACTATCTCGATTAACGAGATCGCCGGTTCTTCGCAGTCGACTCAAGCTGCCTAGCCGAATCCGCTGTTTTTAGTTTCCGGTCCAGTTGATTAAGCCCTGACGGGCATATTTTTTATCCCATGCAAAACACCAGACGCGGCAAGACGCCACGCAAAAAACGGTCGTCCATCTTGTCTTTTCTGAACGCGTCATTTCGGCGCATCGCACTGTATTTGTCTCCCTTCGTGATCGCGATCATCGTCGGATATCTGGCCTATGTGGACCACACGGTCCGTCAGCAATTCGAGGGTAAGCGCTGGTCTTTGCCGGCCCGGGTTTACGCCAGCCCCGTCGAGTTGTTCGCCGGTTACGAGATGAGTGCCGATCGGCTCGAATGGTTATTGGAGCAGCTGAAATACAGAAACGATCCGAGCTTGTTATCGCAGGGTACTTATTTCAGGAAGGGTGCCGAGTATACGCTGAAGACGCGCGATTTTCGGTTCTGGGACAAACTAGAAAACTCTCGCAACATACGGGTGCGATTCGATGCCGGGCAAATAAGTTCGGTTAGCGACCCCGAAGACGCCAAGCCCCTGGCATTGTTTCGTTTGGACCCGGTCCAAATCGGGACGTTTTATCCGGCTCTGAAGGAAGATCGTATATTGATCAAGCTCAATCAAGCGCCGGAGCTTCTCTTAAAGGCCCTGTTCTCGGTGGAAGACCGGGATTTCTACGAGCATTTCGGAATTTCGCCTCGCGGCATTCTTCGGGCGATGTGGGCCAACATTCGCGCGGGGGGAATCGTGCAGGGAGGCAGCACCTTGACTCAGCAGCTGGTAAAGAACTTTTTTCTAAGCTCTGAGCGCACCTGGTGGCGCAAGCTTAACGAGCTGGTCATGGCATTGGTATTGGAGGCGCGTTATTCCAAGGATGAAATTCTGGAAGCTTATCTAAATGAAATTTATCTCGGTCAAGACGGTGCCCGAGCGATACACGGGTTCGGTTTGGCCAGCCAGTACTATTTCAGCCGATCGCTGGAAGAGCTGGAACTGCATCATGTTGCTCTGTTGGTGTCTCTGGTGCGAGGGCCATCCTATTACGACCCGTTTAGATGGCCGGAAAAGGCAAGGAAGCGTAGGGACCTGGTATTGGACGAGATGGTGGAACAAGGGCAGATTGCAGCGAGCCAGGCCGAGGAGGCTAAGGCAAAGCCTCTGGATGTGGTGAAGAATCCGCACCAAGCCATCAGCCGCTATCCGGCTTTCCTGGATTTGGTCAAGCGTCAGTTGCAGCAGGAATATCGTCCCGAAGACTTGACCTCGGAAGGGCTCCAGCTTTTCACGACACTCGACATATTCGCGCAGCACTATCTTGAATCGGCCGTCGAGACAACGCTGAAAAAGCTCGACAAACAGACCCGGACGACGCAACTGGAAACCGCCGTTGTGTTTACTCGCCGCGCTACCGGCGAAGTAGCCGCTTTAATGGGATCAAGAGACCCGCAGAATTCCGGGTTCAATCGCGCATTGGACGCAGAACGCCAAATAGGTTCACTGTATAAACCCGTCGTTTATTTGACGGCATTGGAGAATCCGCAACGCTACACGCTGATGTCGCCGCTGCAAGACATGGAGGTTCGGATCAGGAATCCCGGCGGCCGGCCGTGGACACCGAAGAATTACGATAATCGGGAGCACGGCATAATTCCTTTGCATAAAGCCTTAGCGCATTCCTTTAATCTGGCGACAGTTAATTTAGGCATGGATGTCGGGATTGCCCGTACCGCGGAAACCTTACGGAAATTAGGGGTTGAGAAGTCGGTGGAGCTGGTTCCGTCGCTGTTGCTGGGCACCGCCTCGCTAACCCCGTTTGAAGTCGCCCAAATGTATCAAACCCTGGCCAGCGACGGCTTTGTGGTTCCGCTAAGGGCGATTCAGGCGGTTGTTTCACAAGAGGGGAAGACCCTGCAGCGATACGGCCTCAGTGTCAAGCAGTCAATCGATTCAGCGGCGGTTTATTTGGTCGATACGATCCTGCAGGAAGTCATGCGGGAGGGTACCGGGAAATTTGCCTATGCCTATTTGCCTTCCCATTTCGACTGCGCCGGAAAAACTGGAACGACCAATGATCTCAGAGATAGTTGGTTTGCTGGATTTACCGGCGATTATGTGGGCGTAGTCTGGGTCGGGCGTGACGACAACCAGCCGGCAAAGCTAACCGGCGCCCAGGGCGCGTTACCGGTTTGGGCATCTACCATGCAAAAAGTGAGTAAGGAGTCGCTTGAGCTGGAGCCGCCCGAAAACGTCGATTTCGTTTGGATCGATCGTGCAAATGGCTTGAGATCAGATGAAAGTTGCCCCAGCGCGATTCGCTATCCGTTTATTGCGGGTTCTGCCCCGACAGACGTTTCGCCATGCGGTCGGCTGTCGAATCCACCGGAAGGAGTCGACTCTTGGTTTAGGCGTTTATTTTAGGTCCGGCGGCCAGGGCTAGCGAGAGATATGGGTTCCGGCTGAGCGTCTTGTATGCTTAATCTGCCCATCAGCGCTCTTGCCTCCGTTTTCTGTTGCTCATTGCCCATTTCCAGAACTTCCTTGAGCATGTCCAGCGCCGACTGCTTATCATCCATGTCCGCATAAGCCTTAGCCAAATCCAGTTTGGTTTCCAACTGGTCCATGTCGGTCAACGGCGCGTACTGATCCTCGTTTTCATCTGAAAGATTCTCCAGATTTTCCGTGTTTAGCGCTTCGCTTTCCGCTTGAACAGACGAAGCCAAGTCAAGCTCGAAATTGAAATCCGATGTTTCGAGATTCGAAATGGACGCGACGCGGTCCGATTTGGATACGTCATCTTGCGGTCCACTGCTTTTATTCAGCTCATGCAATAGGTCGTCTATGGATTGATCCGCTTCTTCGTGCGTTTTAGTTTCAGGATGAGCTTTCAGTTTGCCCGCGTCAAAAGCAATCAGGTTGTCAAGTTTCGGCAGCTCACTCTCGGGCTCCTTTGAGTTGGCTTCAGAGTCCTCAAGGCCGAAGGAACTGAAATCGAAATCAAACATTTCATTGCCGGATGAGGCGTCGTCAGACTCCGGCTTGTCTTTGTGCTGTGCATTGGCCGCTAGCTCGAGCAAGATATCGTCAATGCTGTTCTCCGAACCCTGTGTTATGGGTTCTTTTCGGGAATTGGACCCCGGCTTGTCGGTCTCAAAGACGATGAGATTTTCGAGTTCTGGAGATTCATCTTCAGGCTGAGCTGTGACGACGGAAGGGGTTTCGCTCCGAAGATCGTCGACATCGAATTCCATGACGGGGTGCTCGGCGGCGATTGCCTGATCTTCATCTGGGTTTTGCGCATCGAAATTGAAGTCGAGCGAAACACGCTTTTCCTCTGCGGATGTCGATGTTTCGGCCACCTCGCTATCGAAGCGCTTCAGATCCTCGATGAGTTCATCGGTAAGATCGATAGAGCCCAGGATATCCCTTGCATTCGCATCAAGAGCCAAAGGTCGGCTGGACGATGGCGACGCGCTAAACAGCGAGTTTCCGGGACATAATTCCCGTCCCATTTCAACCACGTTTTCCCAGAAGTCGGCATCGCCGTCTTTACCTTGTCTTTTGAGTTCCTGGGCGAAACGCTCAAAAGCTTCTCGGTTCTCGGTGGCGTAATGAATTTCCAGAAGCTTGAGTTTGCATTCGTCTCGTTCGGGGTACTGCTCTATCGCGTTCCGGATCAAATCCTCCGCCTGCTTGTAACGGCCGTAAGCGAGATATACATCGGCTTCCGAAATCGGGTCGACTTCGTCCGCCTCGGCTCCTAAGGCGTCAAAATCGCTCGGCGTGAATTCGCTCAGAAAAGAGGTTTTTGTAGCGGTCGTCGGTTCCGAGATTGTGGAGTTGAATTTGGACTCCGCTTTTTTCGCCTTTTGCAGGTTTTCTTTCTCGGTCGCAAGCAAGATGCTTTCGGTCTCTTCGATCATGGCCGCACGGCGACGGGCAAGCAGCCATGGTATGACCGCCAGCAACATCAGACCTCCTGCTGCGGCACCGAGATAGGTCGGCTGATCGAACAAGTCGTCCCAAATGCTGCTCTGTTCAGGCTGCGGCGGCGCGGCAGGAACGGGCTTAGGCGCCTCGACCTTCGGCTGCTCGGTCTGGACGGCGGTGGGTTGGGGTGTTTGAGGCGTTTCTGGAACCGTCTCTGGAGAAGTCGGCGGATTCGCCGGCTGGGTGGATGGCTCCACCGGCTTCTGTGCTTCCGGAGCCGGTGTCGTTTGAGCTGTTAGCTGTTCCGGATTAGGGGGCTCTTTCTTCGCCGATTCGGTCGAAGGTTGTTGTGCCTGTGGTTCTTGCAGCAGCGCAATCTGTTCGTTCTTCAGGGTCAAGAGACGATGCATCTCCGTCAGTTGCTGCTCGAGCTGAGTCAGGCGGGAACGGAGATCCTCGTTTTCCTGTTTGAGCGTCTCTGCGATTTCGAGCGCAATTTCTCCCTTGGATTTCCCGGCGCCATCCGTGCTTCCTGCGACCGCTTCTTCATCTTTCGTCTTGGTATCGGATGCGGCTAACAATTTGAGCTGAGTTTGCGTCGGCTGTGTCGCGGAGCCCGTCACAGCGCCCAAGCTCTGTGCCTTGTTACTGCGGCTTGCGACTTTCCCAGTCCGACTGCTTGATCGATAAAGCTCATCCCGCGCTTGCGAGCTGGTGAATTGCAGAACAAATTCGCGATCGGGAATTTTCAGCGTTTCTCCTGCCTTCAAAGTGTCCGGCGTGTCTCCATAAAACGCATGTGGGTTGTGCCGGTAAAGGGCGACGACCATTTGTTCCTGAGCGATGCTTGGGTCGCGATTTACCTGTTTGGCGATTTCCCAAAGCGTGGAATCTCTTTTGACTGGCCCGTATTCAGAACCTTGGATCGGACTTTCGGACTCGGATGAAGCGCTTGCCGTCGAAGCACGGGGCTGGGACTTGCGGGGCGAAACCTGGGCATCCGCAGTTTGCGGGTGGTCATCGTTCGGTTGCGCGAATACCGATGGAGATCGGGAGTCGACGAGCACGCGATCGGAGAAGGTGGCGGGCGGGTCCAGCAGTACGGTATATTCGCGCACTACGCGCCCGCGCGGCCAATTGACCTCTACCAAGAAGCTGACGAACGGTTCGTGCATGACGTCGTTCGAACTCACCTCGATGGCATAGCTGCCATCGGGTTTTTGCACGGCGGTAAAACGCAGTTTGGTGAGAAAATAGTGCCGTTCCAAGCCGGCCTTGGCAAAAGCTTCCGGGGACGCCAAAGAGATTTTGACGTCCGCCAGGGAATCCCCGCCGGAAAGGACCAGCGGAATCTCGGCGTTTAGCGACTGATTCAGGGCGGAGCGTAGCCTAATGTCTCCAATACCTAGCGCACTCGCTCCCATCGGGGCCAGTAGACTCATCATCGCCAAGGTTTTTGATAACTTACGCACTTATTGCCGCTCCTTTGTCCAATCGTTCCCGCCATTCATGGTGGCGGGAGCTGCCTAGATTGCTGAAGGAAAGCTTAGCCTAGATGTATGTTTTTGCCAGCACCTCGGCGATTTGTACGCTGTTGAGCGCCGCGCCTTTTCGTACGTTGTCGGCTACGACCCAAAGATCCAAACCTCGCGGGTGGGAAATGTCTTCGCGGATGCGTCCGACATAAACGGCATCGTGCCCGGCTGCGTCGGTAACCGCAGTCGGATAGCCGCCGGGCTTGTGTTCGTCGATCACCGCCACTCCCGGAGCACGGCTGAGCAATTCCCGCGCATGCGCAGCGGTGATTTTTTCCCGAGTCTCGATATGGACCGCCTCGGAGTGGCCGTAAAATACGGGTACCCGCACCGTAGTCGGGTTCACCCGGATACTGTCGTCGCCCATGATTTTGCGGGTTTCCCATACCATCTTCATCTCTTCCTTGGTGTAGCCGTTATCCATGAAGACGTCGATCTGGGGGATGGCGTTGAAAGCGATCTGCTTCGGATAGACTTCGGGGTTGATCGGTTTGCCGTTAAGCAATAAAGCGGTTTGCTTGCCGAGTTCCTCGATGGCCTTTTTTCCGGTTCCGGATACCGCCTGATAGGTGCAGACGTTGATTCGCTCGATGCCGACAGCATCGTAGATCGGCTTCAAAGCGACCAGCATCTGAATCGTGGAGCAATTCGGATTGGCGATGATTCCCCGGGGCTTGTACTGCCCGATGGCCTCCGGATTGACTTCCGGCACGACCAAGGGGATATCCGTCTCGTAGCGGAAACAGGAGGTGTTGTCCACGACCACGCAGCCGGCTGCCGCAGCTTTAGGGGCGTAAACGGCGGAAACCGATGCGCCTGCGGAAAACAGGCCGATCTGTGCCTTGGAAAAATCGAACTCGGCCACATCCTGCACGGTGAGATAGCCGCCTTTGAATTCCACGCGCTGGCCGGCGGAGCGTGCGCTAGCCAGGGCATACACCTGGCCAACGGGAAAGTTGCGCTCCTCCAGGATGGACAGCATGGTCTCGCCCACCGCGCCGGTGGCGCCCAATACTGCAATATCGTAAGTCTTGCTCATGGGGAAACTCGTTCGGGATTAGCGGTTCAATGATCGTAAAGCGGATACGATGGCATCGCCCATATCGGCGGTTCCGACCTTCTTCATGCCTTCGGAGTAGATATCGGCGGTTCGGTAGCCTGCGTCCAAAGCGGCTATCACCGCGTTTTCGATCCGGTCTGCGGAGGCGGCATCGTTGAAACTGTAACGCAGCATCATGGCCAGCGACAGTACGGTGGCGATGGGGTTGGCAACGCCCTTGCCGGCGATGTCCGGTGCCGAACCGTGAATGGGCTCGTACATGCCCTTGCCGTTTTTGTCGAGCGACGCCGAAGGCAGCATGCCGATGGAGCCGGTCAGCATGGCGGCACAGTCCGAAAGGATATCGCCGAACATATTGTCGGTCAGCATGACGTCGAACTGCTTGGGCGCGCGCACCAGCTGCATCGCGGCGTTATCGACGTACATATGGCTGAGCTGGACGTCCGGATACTCGCGGCCGACCTCGATCACGATCTCGCGCCACAGTTCGGTGCACTCCAGCACGTTGGCTTTGTCGATGGAGCACAGCCGTTTGTTGCGCTTTTGAGCGATCTGGAACGCGATATGGGCGATGCGGCGGATCTCCGATTCGCTGTAAATCAAGGTGTTGAAGCCTTCCCGTTCGCCCTTTTCATTGATGCGGCGGCCCCGCGGTTTGCCGAAGTAGATGCCGCCGGTCAGTTCGCGGATGATCATGATATCGAGTCCCGAGACCACTTCCGGTTTCAGCGTCGAAGCGGCGACCAACTGGGGATAGAGAATCGCTGGGCGAAGATTCGCGAACAGTTCCAATTCGGCACGTATTCCCAGAAGGCCGCGTTCCGGTCGCACCGAATAGTCCAGCGGTTCCCATTTCGGACCCCCGACCGCGCCCAAAAGCACGGAATCGGCCGCTTTCGCCAGGGTCAGGGTTTCTTCCGGAAACGGCGTGCCTTTGGCGTCGTATGCGGCACCGCCGATCAAAGCGTCTTCAGTTTCAATGTCAAGCCCGAATTCCTGTCTCAGGCAGTCAAGCACCTTTAATGCCTCGGCGACGATTTCCGGGCCGATGCCGTCGCCGGGCAGCACTGCGATCTTCTTGGTCATGCGATTGATGAGTCTCTCTTTGTTTTTTAGAAACTAAGCGTATTCCGGGAACAGCCAAGGCGCGGTTTGGCGGCGGCTCGCTTCGTAAGCCCGGATCTTGTCGGCATGCTGAAGGGTCAGGCCGATGTCGTCCAGGCCGTTGAGCAGGCGGTATTTCCGCGAAGGATCGATTTCGAAATGGATTTTGTCGCCATAATGGGTGGCGATCGTCTGTGTTTCCAGATCTACGGTGAGATCGACGCCGGGACCCGCTTGCTCGAAAAGGCGGTCGACGATTTCGGCATCGAGTACGATGGGCAGAATGCCGTTCTTGAAGCAGTTGTTGTAGAAAATATCGGCAAAGCTCGGGGCTATGATTACGCGGAAACCATAATCTGCCAGAGCCCAGGGCGCATGTTCGCGCGACGAGCCGCAGCCGAAATTCTCGCGCGTCAACAGAATTCGCGCCCTGAAGTAGCACGGTTGATTGAGCACGAAATCCGGGTTCAAAGGGCGATACGAGCAATCCATGTCGGGTTCGCCGCGATCCAGGTAGCGCCACTCGTCGAATAGATAGGGACCGAAACCACTGCGGCGAATGGATTTCAGGAATTGTTTAGGAATGATCGCGTCGGTGTCGATGTTGGCGCGGTCCAAAGGGGCGACTCTGGACGCGAAACGGCGAAAAGCTTTCATTGCTCGGATTTCCTCTTTCGCGCAGACTGATTTCGGGTCGTAGGGGCGGGTTTGGACGTTTTTACGGCAGCAGCCGATTTCGTCCTCGATGCGGCGGCGGTTTTCGCCGGCGCTTTCTTGGCCGGTGCTTTTTTGGGTTCGCTTGCGGGAGACGGCATCAACGGCAGTTGACGGATGTCGACAAAATGCCCGTAGATACCGGCCGCCGCCGCCATGGCGGGACTCACCAGATGGGTGCGGCCACCGTAGCCCTGGCGTCCTTCGAAGTTGCGGTTCGATGTGGACGCGCAGCGCTCGCCCGGTTCCAGGCGATCGGCATTCATCGCGAGGCACATGGAGCATCCGGGGTCTCGCCATTCGAAACCTGCCTCCCGGAAAATTCGGTCGAGGCCCTCCTGTTCCGCCTGGCGTTTCACCAAGCCCGATCCGGGAACCACCAGGGCCTGCTTGATGTTGCTCGCGAGCTTATGGCCGCGGACCACCTCGGCGGCAGTGCGCAAGTCCTCGATCCGGGCGTTGGTGCATGAACCGATGAAAATCTTGTCTATGCGAATATCGGTTATGGCCGTGCCGGGCTTCAAATCCATGTATTGCAGGGCGCGCTTCATGCTTTCACGTTTCACGGGGTCCGGCTCCCGTTCAGGGTCGGGTATCGCGGCATCGATGGGCAATACCAACTCGGGCGAAGTGCCCCAGGTGACCTGGGGGTTGATAGCGGCGGCATCGATCTCGACCACTTTGTCGAATACGGCACCCTTGTCGCTTCGAAGTTGCCGCCAAGCCGCCACCGCCTTGTCCCACAAATTCCCTTTCGGAGCATAAGGCCGGTCTTTCAGATAAGCGATCGTCACCTCGTCGACGGCCACCAGTCCAGCTCGGGCTCCGGCCTCAATTGCCATGTTGCACACGGTCATGCGTCCTTCCATCGATAGGCTGCGGATCGCCGATCCTGCGAATTCGATGGTATATCCGGTGCCGCCGGCGGTGCCGATTCTGCCGATCACGGCCAGTACGATGTCCTTGGCCGTGACGCCTTGGCCGAGCTTCCCTTCCACCTTGACCAACATGTTCTTGGCTTTTTTCTGAACCAGGCATTGCGTGGCCAGCACATGCTCCACTTCGGATGTGCCGATGCCGAAGGCGAGAGCGCCGAAGGCTCCGTGCGTCGAGGTATGGGAATCGCCGCAGACGATGGTCGTGCCGGGCAGGGTCGCACCCTGTTCGGGGCCGATCACGTGGACGATGCCTTGGCGATCGTCGTTCATGCCGAATTCGGTAATGCCGAAGTCGGCGCAGTTCCGGTCCAGCGTTTCGACCTGAAGCCGTGAAATGGGGTCGCTGAGGCCATGTTCGCGTTCGGCCGTCGGCACGTTGTGATCGGCCGTCGCCAGATTGGCTGTAACCCGCCAGGGCTTACGGCCCGCGAGCCTCAGCCCTTCGAAGGCCTGCGGCGAGGTTACCTCGTGAATCAAATGGCGATCGATGTAAATGAGAGTCGATCCGTCCGGTTCGGAGTAAACCACGTGATCGTCCCATAATTTGTCATAAAGGGTTTTGGCGGCCATGGGCTCTTATGAGTGGCGGGTTTTACACGGGGAATGCTGCGCTCCAGCTAATTACTCAGGGGCGGCTTCCCATGGATGTTGGGGTTTGTCCGATAAACCGAAGTTATTCCAACAGCGAAAAAATCTTATCGCGAATGGCTTCAACGCTGCCGACGCCGTCAATGCTGGAGAATTTGACGGCTTCCTGTTCGGCCTTTTGCTTGTAATAGCCGACCAATGGCTTGGTCTGTTCGTGATAAACCTCAAGACGCCTGCGCACGGTTTCTTCTTTGTCGTCGTCCCGTTGAATCAGGGGTTCGCCGGTGACATCGTCCAGTCCCTCGACCTTGGGCGGATTGAAGATGACATGATATGTGCGTCCGGAAGCAGGATGGACGCGCCGACCGCTCATGCGCTTGACGATTTCCTCATCGTCCACCACGATTTCGATGACATGGTCGATATCGACGCCCATCTCCGCGAGCCCTTCCGCCTGAGCGATGGTTCGGGGGAATCCGTCGAACAAAAAACCGTTCTTGCAATCGTCCTGGGCAATGCGTTCCTTGATCAGTCCCAGGATGATTTCATCCGAGACCAGGGCGCCCGAGTCCATGACCTTCTTCGCTTCGAGACCCAATGGCGTGCCTTCTCTCACGGCAGCGCGCAGCATGTCGCCCGTCGAGATCTGCGGAATGTTGAATTTTTCCATTATGGCTTTGGCTTGAGTGCCTTTTCCGGACCCGGGGCTTCCGAGAAGGATCACGCGCATGTCATGGACTCCGTGGTTAATTAAACTTGCAATTCTGTCACAAATGCGCCGGGAATGTCACACTGAGCACTTTATGTGGGAAGCCACCGCTTGCGCCGGTCGCTGGCCGATGTACGTTTCGCAATGTGACCGAGCCAGTTGTGGCCGTATCGTTTAATCCATTCGACAAAATTACCGCTAGACTATCCGAATGTCCGAGCTTAATGACCCGCGCGTATTTTTTGCGGCGGAGCGCACTCTTCTCGCCTGGAACCGGACCAGCTTGGCCTGGATGGCGTTCGGATTTGTGATCGAGCGCTTCGGTTTATTCGTGCATCTGGTTTTTTCGAAACCCGGCGAGCCCTTGCAAAAAGGCATTTCGTTCTGGCTCGGCATCGCTTTTGTGTTTTTCGGAGTCGTCATTGCGATACTGTCCACGATTCAGTATCGAAAGGTCCTGAAAACGCTGAAGCCCGTGGAGATTCCGCGCGGTTATCGGGCCGGTCTGGGGATACTCGCGAATCTGGTCGTCGTTCTGCTCGGCATGACGCTGATCGTTTATCTGTTTTATGGCGAGCTTTGAGAAGATGAAGCGAGATAAAAGCGCCAGGCCCTAATAAGGTTCGAAGTGGAGCCCCGCACGATCCATTCACCATCCTTCCAAGTGGCTAAATCCCTTGATCGATTCAATTTCGTCTTTTTGAATCCGCTGGTATTCCTTCCGCACAACGTCCGGCTTGTATTTTCGTTCCAAACGGCGCAGGGTGAAATGACCGCGTGCCACGTCCTGAAAGTGTTGCATGAATACGAGGTTCAACAGGCCGCCGCTGACGGCGCCGGCTACCGGCACCATCTGCACGGCGACCTCGTCCGAAATGACGACGCCGAAACGGGCGGAAATTCCGCGAATCAACTCGACGCCGGCAGGAACGTTGAGGCCGGAGGCTCCGCCATAATTGGCAACACCGGCGAAATGGAAAGCCAATGTGGATCGCAACCCATAGTAGCCGGTATCGGTTGCATCGTCTTCAGTCGATCGCCCTCCCAAGGCGAACACCTCCACGCAAGCGAGGCGCGCGTCGAGCGTATCCAAGTCCTCGCCCTCGCTGCGCGCGATATCGGCAATCGAACGCAGCATCAGCAAGGTTATGACCGGTAACTCGACCGTCAACCCTACTGGACCGAAAAAGCCGCCGACGGCTCCGGCTGTGAATGCCGCAAACTTGTGGTAGGTGTCACGCGCTCCGGAAACCGCGCGCGCGTCGAGAGTCTTTACCGCCATGCTCATAGCCTGACGGATACTAAATTCGGCTGCTCTATTGACTCGTTGGTGCCAGCTCTTCGGCAATAGTTTGAGCGTTTGTTCGATCGGCGTGCCGATCACGTTGCTTAGGCGCGCGGCGAAGGAGGGGTGTTCCAGATGCTGATACGCCCAGCGCAGTTGCTCCAGTTCCTCGGGGGTGAACGATGGTTTTGCCATGACGTGCTCCACGGTTTGCGGTTTGTGCGATTGTCCTTTAGCTGCTGAGTATTGGGACAAATCGATCTTGGACAGTGTGCCACGGACGGCGGAATGAGTCGGCGGGATTGCGCGATCAATTGCAGTTGGACGGCGGCACTTCCGGCCGGTTCCACGTAATCCGGCCTGCGGGACTGACGCGACGCCGTGAGAAAAACTGGGCTGAGTTTGGCAGGCATACAAGGCTGGGTGTACCCCGCCGCGGTTCGACGCCTGGTCGACAAGCCGCCGACTCATCAAACACATGAATCGGCGGCTGAGAGGAGGAACTTACCGAGGGAGATCCGAGTGTCCCATCAGGTATTCGTCGACGGCTCGGGCGCACTGGCGGCCTTCGCGGATGGCCCAGACGACCAACGACTGGCCGCGGCGCATATCGCCGGCGGTGAAAACCTTATCCATCGAGCTGCGATAGTCTATGGTATTGGCCTTGACGTTGCCCCGTTCGTCGAGAGTCACGCCGAGATCCTGGAGCATGCCCTCGTGCACCGGATGGACGAAGCCCATGGCAAGCAGTACCAGGTCCGCTTTCAAGGTGAATTCGCTGCCGGGGATTTCGTTCATAACCCAGCGTCCGCCCTCTTGCTTCCACTCGAGCTTGACGCAGCGGATTTGGGTAACGCGACCGTCTTCCCCTTCGATCGACTTCGTGGCGACGCTCCAGAAACGTTCGCAGCCTTCTTCGTGGGAGCTGGACGTGCGCAGCTTGTTGGGCCAATTCGGCCAGGTGACCTCTTTTTTCTCCTTTTCCGGAGGCTTCGGCAGAATTTCCAACTGGGTGATGGAGGC
>NZ_JBDIVO010000036.1:0-23699 GCF_039794385.1 Methylocaldum sp.
CAGCGGTTGGTCGGTCTTCGCCACGGCCCCTTGGGATTCACGTGGTGTCCCTGAATGTCAAAGATGAACTCCTTTCCGCCCAAAGCCGCTTGGGCCAGCTCCGGTTCGTAGGCCGCTTCTAGCGGGACCTCAAAACGGCCGCCGGTTCGGCCGAAGGCGGCGAACGCCTGGTTCATGGCCAGCAGCGTCGTCGCTGCGCCCGACACCGATTTAAGAAATGTCCGTCGGCTCATGCCGAGCCGTCGCGACACCTTCGAAACCTGGTCGTGCGCTAATCGCTTCGCCATGAGTACCGGGTCGGTCAGCGGCATCGGCAGGTATTCGCCATTGGTGGCGGTATCCAGTTTGACGGGTAAACGTCTGCCCTCCGGATCGATAGGCGCCATGAAGTTCTCCTTGCTCGATTCAATTCACCGTTTCGAAATCTATTTATGAGACTTGCGATCAAAACGCTTTGTTTCACCGGAAGGCGATTTCTGCCGTTCGTCCGAAGCTTTGCTTTATCATGCAGAGCCAAGTCGAAGATCCATAACGTCCCGGAGACACTTTCATGCCCATCAGATTCACCCTCGCTATCGTCGCGTTGATTCTGCTGTTATTCGGCTGCAGCCGCGACGAGCTTGAATTGAAGTTACAGCTCGACGCGTCGGGCGGTTTGCAGCCGGGAGACGCTGTTGTCATTCGGAACCAGAGCGTGGGCAGGGTCACGGACGTGGAAGCAACAGGGCAAAGCGGTTACGTGGCAAAGCTCGCCATTGAGCCCGGGTTTGCTGCGGAGGTCACTCAGAGCGCCCGTTTCGTAGTGGACGAAGATCCTGATAATTCCGGACGGCGTCGTGTCGAAATTCAGCCGGGGAACGGGGGTGACGCGCCTTTGGCGGACGGTGCCTCGGTTCGGGGTTCTGTCAGACAGACGCCGCTTTTTCCTCTGGGGGAAATCTTGCGCAGCTTCACCGAGGGGCTTGGTATTCTTCGCGAGCAGGTGGAGCGCTTCGAGTCCGATATGCGGCGGGTGCCGGAATCGGAGGAGGCACAAAAGCTGCGGGACGAATGGGCACGGTTATTGGGCGAGATACAAAGAGCGCAGGCTGCTACCGAAGAGTCCATCAAGAAGGATTTGTTGCCCAGGCTTCAACAGGAACTACAGCAGCTGGAAGACCAACTGCGGTCTCTTGAAGCAACGCCCGGAAAAAAGCCGCAGACGATATGAGGCCGGAGTCACGGGTTTTTAGGGCATTTCCGGAGCGAAGCGACGCAAAAAACGTCTTCGGAATTTCGTTTCTTGCTCCGACTCATGTCTAGCTTTCGTACATACGAAGGCGTACGTATTTGTCTTGGAGCTATATGCGGGTTTAATGAAGCCACCTGAAACCGGGAGCGCAGGGTTTCGGTTTCAGGTCCGGAACAGTGGACGTTCCGGTAGGGATTAGGATGTTGCGAAGGGACTTAGGGATGTCGCGAGGAACAGGATGTTCCGAACGGAATAAGGATATTCCGTGCAGGATTTGGAACGCGAACGGACTTAAGGATATCGCAGTAGGAAAGGGATGTTCCGAACGGACTCGGGATGTTTCGAAGGGAATCGGGGCATTCTGATCCGGAATTCTTCAGCGGACCAAACTTATTTCTTAGTGACAGCGGATGTCGACCCTGAACAGGGATGTTCCCCCTATGGCTGTCTCGTCGGAAGCGCGCTGGTTTTCCATAAAACGCCGATGCGACTGAGATGTCGCCTATTGTTGGGTTCCTGAGACAACTATAACTGCCGGTCCACCGTATCCCGCGCCGGAGCCCAAGGCCGCTGGTCCGCGGGGATTGTTTTTTCGATCCGACAGTCGACCGACGCTGCTCGGCCTGCGCGGTAAGCCGCAAAAGGCTTGGTACGGTCAAGCTTCGATATTTGCTTGATGGCCTAGGGCGACCGACAAGCGAAAACAATGGTACGCAAGCCCGAAACTGTTTCTGAACCGTTTTAGCGGTCGGCAGAAAGCAGTTCGGGCCAGCGTTGCAGAGCAGGCCGCATCGAAACAACCTGCTCTTGAAGATGTTTCTCGGCTACCGGTTAGTAACCGCGACGCTGACCGCCGAAGCCACCACCGCCACCGCCACCGCCGCGACGTTGAGTAGAACCGCCACGGTTGTTTTCGCGGGGACGCGCTTCATTGACGGTAATGGAACGGCCGCCGAATTCGGTCTGATTTAATTTATCAATAGCTTCCTGCCCCCCCCGGCTGTCCATCACGACAAAGCCGAAGCCCTTGGATTGTCCGGTAAAGCGATCGGTGATCAGATTAACCGATTGAACCTCGCCATACTGGGAGAACAGCCCACGAAGCTCGTCTTCCGTGGTCTGGAATGATAAGTTGCCTACATAAATATTCTTCATTTGAAAATAACTCCCGCTCCGACACGCGCCGGAACATCAACAAACAAAACCGGCCTCCAAGGCCGAGGACAAACCTACGAGTTACTTCTTGAGGTATGAGGCGAGGACTTCGGGAACAGAGCGAGAACGACGCCGGATCCAGGAAGGAATTACCAAATGCCGCTGAAGGAACGTGTCAGGTTCCCGAACTCTAGCATGAGGATATGGCTTTGCCTATGGTTATTTCTACGAATCCCGCATCGGGCAAAAGTATGTCTGTGCCGGTTATGATTTGATTCGATCCGAGGGAAAATCCGGACGATGATGGTGGATTTGCAATCCGTCCCGGTATCGGGAAACATTCGCTCGATCGAAAGCCTTCATCTCTCATTTGCCCAAGCCCTCGAAACTCTTCCTAAAACAGATCCACTCTTGATTTCCAACCATCCCCATCGAACCGCCTGTTGCGCGGAAGGCGGCCGTATGTGGCAAGGACGAATGCGTGGACTGGCCTACATGGTCATTGCCGCTTTCCTGTTTTCGGTGATGGGAGTAGGTGTGTACGGCGCGGCCCTAACCGTCCCTCCGGTTGCTGCGCCTATGGTTAGTTTCATTCGGGTGACGGTGAATCTCGTCATCCTCGTGGCGCCGGCGCTGTGGTTCAAGCAGGGATGGGCCTTATTCGGCGACCGGCGGGCTTCGCTGTGGTTGCGCGGTCTATTCGGTGCGGTCTCGCTGATGCTCTCGTTCGCGGCTATTCAGCGGATCGGGCCCGGCGAGAGCGCGTTTTTGTCGGCGAGCAGCGGCGTGTTCGTGGCTCTGTTGGGGCCCGCCGTTTTATCGCAGCGAAACCCGCTGTCCGTCTGGCTGGCCATATTCGGCTCGCTCGCAGGCCTTTTTCTGCTATTTCAGCCGAGGCTCGGCCCTTCGGACTTTCTCGGGCGGGCTATGGCGCTGGGGTCCGGATTTCTGGCCGCTCTGGCGTACTTGATGGTTGCCCGCGCCGGCCGGAGTAATCCGCCGCAGGCCGTGGTTTTCTATTTCTGCCTGGTCGCTGTGGCGATTCATCTGGTTTATTTCGGAATTTATGGCGTCCTTTGGCCGTCCACGCAGAATGCTTGGGGCTGGGTGATGCTCGCGGGGATTTCCGGCAGCGGTGCCCAGTTGTACATGACGCGAGCCTATCAAATGGCCCCGGCCGCCTTGGTCAGCTCCGTGGGCTACATCGGTCCGGTTATGAGCGTGATTTGGGGCGTGTTGCTGTTCGCGAAGATCCCCGATCAGAAAGCCCTGGCCGGTTGCACGCTGGTCTTGCTTTGCGGAGTCTTCCTGCCGTTCTCGGCCGTCCGTTCACGTGCCGAGAAATGAGAGGTCGACTGCGTTGGCGGGCACCGGGCGGGGGGCGAAACTGAACTCGGAAGACGGAACCGACTTGCCGAATAAATAACCCTGGCCCAGTTGACACCCTTCTGCGGCGAGAAACGCGTGTTGCGCCGCCGTTTCCACACCCTCTGCGATCAACTCCAGGCGGAGCGAGCGAGCCATTGCCGCAATCGCCCGAATGATCGCATCGTTATTCTCGTGCGGCACATCCATGACGAAGGATTGGTCGATCTTCAGGCGATGCACGGGCAATTGTTTCAAATAGCCCAGGCTGGAATAGCCGGTGCCGAAATCGTCGACCGCAAGATTCACGCCGAGTGTGCGCAAGTCTTCGAGAATGCGCAGCGTTTTCTCGGTCTGCTGCATGACGACGGTTTCGGTAATCTCGACCTCCAGATATCGCGCGTCGAGGCCGGTTTCCGCGAGTGTGTGGGAGACGAGTTCGACCAGATCCGAATCGTGTAATTGCTGACTGGAGACATTGACGGCGATTTGCTGGAAGGAAAACCCGTGATCGAGCCAGCTCTTGGCCTGGCGGCACGCTTCGCGAAGCACGAATTCGCCGATTTGGCAGATGATTCCGCTTTCCTCGGCGAGCGGGATGAATTTGGTGGGCGATACCAGACCGATTTCCGGATGGCGCCACCGTACTAGCGCTTCGGCTCCCGATACGGTGCCGTCGAGCAAATTGATTTGGGGTTGATAAAAGACTTCAAGCTCGCCCCGTTTGAGCGCCTGGCGTAATTGGGTTTCCAGCCGCACTTTTTCCAGGACCTCCTGGGTCAGCGATTTGCTGTAGAACTGGAAGCGATTCCGTCCCAGCCGCTTGGCGTGATACATCGCCGCATCGGCATGCCGAATCAGGTCGTCGGTACCTTTCGCATCGTCCGGATAAATGCTGATGCCGATGCTGGGGGTGATGAACAAATCGTGTTCGTCGACACGGACCGGCTCGCTGAGCGCGTTGACCAGCACTTCGGCGAGTATCGCCGCGCACGCCGGGGTCTTGATGTGCTCCTGGGCGATGGCGAATTCGTCGCCCCCCAGTCTGGCTACGGTATCGTTCTCGTGGACGGCGGAAGTCAGTCGCGACGCGATCTCGCACAGCAACTGATCGCCCACGGCATGGCCCAGGCTGTCGTTGATGTTCTTGAAACGGTCCAGGTCTATGAAGAGGACGGCTACCCGATGTCCTTCGCGATGGGCGTGGGATAAGGCGTGATCCACCCGATCCGTGAACAGCAGGCGGTTGGGCAATTGGGTGAGGACATCGTGGTGCGCGAGTTGGAACAATTGCTTCTCGAATTGCTTGACGCCGCTGATATCCGAAACCACGGCGACATAGTTCAGAATCTGGCCGTCCCGATCGCGAATCGCGCTGACGTTCTCGAGGGCAGGAAAGATTTCGCCGTTCTTGCGCCGGTTCCAGAGCTCGCCGCGCCACTGCCCGGTTGTCCGGATCGCGGCCCAAAGCTCTTTGTAAACAGCGCCGTTGTGTCGCTTGGACTGCCAAAGACGCGGCGTCTTGCCGAGCAAATCGGATTCGGGATAGCCGGTAATCGCGGTAAACGCCCGGTTGACGGCAACGATTCGAGTTTCGGCATCGGTAATGACGATCCCTTCGGTGGTATTTTCGAATGCCGCTTGGGCGAGACGGAGCTCGGTTTCGATCCGTTTTTCCGCGGTTATGTCGCGGGTGATGCCGTCAAGGCGAGTGCGTTCTCCGGCCGCATCGGTAACGGGATAACCCATATCGTGGACCCAACGGATCTCTCCGTCGGCGCGAACGATCCGGTACACGGCATCGAAGTTGGCGCCTTGGAGGAGATCGGCGAATCCGGCATGAACGAACGGGCGGTCGTCCGGGTGGACAACATTCAGCCAGAGTTCCGGATCGGCATAGAATTCCTCCGGTTTATGGCCGTAAATATTTTCGACGACTTTGTTGACGAACAGCACTTTTTCGCCATCCGGAGAGACGCTCCACACGGCATCCCGCATGTTGATCAGAATGCTCTCCAGATGTTCGCGCTCTTGCTCGAGCTGCCGCGTCGATTCCACGACCCGTTGCTCGAGAAGCTCTCCGCGGTTGCGCAGCATGGACTGCGTGGACTTTTGCTCGGCCACCAACGCCGACATGACGTACGTGGTGCCGCCGACGATGAGTATGAAGGCGTCGAGCAGCAGAAAAGAGGCGTTCGTCGGGTACTGGGAAAATGGCCCGATTCCGTTCGCCGTGCTCGCCGCCGCGATCAGAACGTTGAGGGCCAAGGTCGAAGCGATGGCGAGCGGGCCGAAGCGGAAAGCCGCCCAAATGAGAGTGGGAATGGTGAGAAAGACCAACGGATAGTGAGCGGTATCCGGGTGCAGCCATCCGCCGAAGGCATAAAGCCCGGTCAATACTGTCAGCACTGTATGGAGTGCCTGTTCCAAGCTTAAAGCTTCAAGCTTAGAGCGCGCGGCCAACGCCAGAAAAAGCGGGGCCACCACAAGCGCTCCGCTGGCATTGCCCAGCCACCAGGTCCACCATAGATCGCAAATCGGGCGGGATGCATTTGGTTCCAACAGCATCACGCTCAAGCTTCCGATGCCGGCGCTGATAAGAGGAGCAGCCAGCACGCCGAACGTCAAAAAGCGAAATACGTTCCGAACCGTACAAAATATCCGGTCCGAGGGCACGGCGCGGGCGATCCATGCGGCTCCGGCGACGGCCTCGAGCGTGTTGCCGACGGCGATGGGGAATGCGGAAAGCCACGCACCGGTCGTGAGATTGACTGCCAGGGCGCCGAGAAAAACGCCAGGCCACCAGCGTCGGCCGAAGGCGAGACACACGGCCAGGGCGAGGCCGGTCGGAGGCCAGATGGGAGTGACTTTGACGTGGACTGTCGCCAGCAACAGAGCGGATTTCGCCGTCAGAAAATAGGACGCGGCGAAAATGACCAAGCTGAGCGGATAAGTGAGCCGCCCGCTCGTAAGCTTGGGTCGGGAGACGGATGCCATCGTTTTTGAATGTCAGATGCTAAACGAGCCGCGAGGCGGAGTTATCGGCCGAAGACTTTAAACATAACCCGCGATAAATGAAAGCTCGTTTCGCCCGGAAACCAGATTTGGACTTGCCGGGGACTCAGGGGTGTCGTCGTTTACCGGAACGGCGTTTCGGTTTAATGCTGTTCCTCTTGTCGGAAGACGGTGTTTCGACGATGCGGTGCGGGAAACGATCCATTGTGCGCAAATCGGGAAAGCCGTACATCCAAACTATGGCGACGGCCAGTGTGACCGCTCCCCCGACGATAATGGCGGGAGTGAGGCCGAACCAAGCGGCGGTCAGGCCGGATTCGAATTCGCCCAGTTCGTTCGAAGCGCCGATGAAGACCGAATTGACGGCGCTCACTCGCCCGCGAATCGTGTCGGGCGTTTCGAGCTGGACCAGCATGTGGCGGATGTAAACGCTGACCATGTCACCGGCGCCCAGCAAGAAAAGCGCGGCGAGCGACAAGGGAAAACTCGTCGACAGGCCTAGCACGATGATAGCCGCCCCGAACACAGCGACGCCGCCGAACATCCAGCGTCCGACATGTCGGGAGATGGGCGCGAAGGCGAGCAACATGGCAGTCAGGGCGGCGCCGGCTCCGGGTGCGGTGCGAAGCAGGCCCAACCCGGTCGGGCCTACGTGCAGAATATCGCTGGCATAGGCCGGCAGTAGCGCCGTGGCGCCGCCGAACAGAACGGCGAACAAATCGAGCGAAATGGCGCCGAATACGGTGGGCCGCGAACGTACGAAGTGCAAGCCGTCCAGAACGGTATGCCAGCTCATGGGTTCGCGGCCGTTGGTCCGCCGGGGAAGGCTGCGCATCGACAGAATCAGGATTGCCGAGAGTCCGAGCAGCACCGACACCGTCGTGTAGACAGTCATGGGCCCCGCAAGATATAGGACGCCGCCGAGTGCCGGACCCGCAATCACCGCCAGTTGAAAGCTCGATGAACTGAGCGCTACGGCATTGCTGAAGCTTTCGGCGGGGACCAGATTGATTACGATCGCCTGGCTGGACGGCATCATGAACGCCCGCGCCGATCCGTAGAGCGCCATGACGGCAAATACCGGCCACACGACCTTTAGGCCAGTTAGGGTGAACCCGATCAGCAATAGGCCGCATAGCATTTCCACGGCATAACAGAGCATGATGATGCGGCGCCGGTCGAAGCGGTCCGCCAGTTGGCCGGCTATCAACACGAGCGGCACGAAAGGCGCGAACTGGGCGAGCCCTACAAGTCCGAGATCGAGCGCGTCGCCGGTAAGCGCGTAGACTTGCCAACCCACGGCCACGCTTTGCATTTGCACCGCAACGGCGCCGAGAAATCGGGCGCACAGGTAAAGCACGAAATTGCGATGGCGGAGTGCGGACGTTTTGGTCGTGGATAATGACATGTATTCCGGAGAAAGTTGTCAGCGCGCTTGGATGGCTGGGGTCGAGCTTGCGCCGCGGTGGGCGAGCGGAACGCCTTCCGGAGGTTCGGAGCGCGAACTCGACAGCCCGCTACTTGCCGATGCAAAAACTGGCGAAAATCCGGCCTAAAAGGTCTTCGTTCGTGAATTCGCCGGTGATTTCCGATAAGGCGTTTTGAGCTTCGCGAAGGTCTTCGGCGAGGAGTTCGGCGGCGCGGATTTGGAGTTGCGTTTCGGCGTTCTCGATGAGGCTTTCGGCACGGCTTAGCGCATCGAGATGGCGGCGGCGGGCGATGAAAACATCGTTCGCCTCACTGTCGTAGCCCATCGAGGCTTTGAGGTGTTTCCGAAGATGTTCGAGGCCTTCGCCGGTCTTGGCGGATAGATACACGGCGGGACCTTTCCGTTCTTCGATGAAACCGGCCGGTTTTCCGGTGAGATCGATCTTGTTGTAGACGCGGGTGAGCGGGATGTCTGCGGGCAGGCTCTGGAGCAGGGCTTCCCCTTCTTCCGGAGTGCGATCATCGATTAACAGCAATATCCGGTCGGCCTTGTGAATTTCGTCTCGGGCCCGCCTTATGCCTTCGCGTTCGACAATATCCTCGCTCTCCCGCAGACCGGCGGTGTCCACCACGTGCAGGGGCATGCCGTCGATCTGGATATGTTCTCGCAAGGTATCGCGGGTGGTACCTGCGATTTCGGTGACGATGGCGGCTTCACGTCCCGCCAATCGGTTGAGTAGGCTGGATTTTCCGGCATTGGGGCGGCCGGCGATGACAACGGTCATGCCTTCGCGCAATAGACAGCCCTGTTGGGCGGAATGGCGGATATGCCGGAGCGTCGCCGAGAGGTCTGCGAGCTTTTCGGCAATACGGCCTTCGGACAGGAAATCGATGTCTTCGTCGACGAAGTCGATCGACGCTTCCACGTACTGCCTCAGTTCGATCAGGGCTTCGACGAGTTGGTGGATGCGGATCGAGAACTCGCCCTGGAGAGAGCGCTGCGCGGACCGGGCGGCCTGCTCTGTGGTGCTTTCGATCAAATCGGCGATGGCCTCCGCCTGGGCAAGGTCGATCCTGTCGTTGAGGAACGCCCGTTCGGTGAATTCTCCCGGGCGCGCCAGCCGAACGCCTGAGGCCAGGACGCGACGCAGCAGCAAATCGAGGACGACCGGACCGCCGTGCGCGTGCAACTCGAGGACGTCTTCGCCAGTAAAAGAATGGGGTGACGGAAAGTACAGGGCTAATCCGGTATCGAGGACCGAACCATCCAAATCATAGAAATGACCGTAGTGGGCGTAGCGCGGCTCAAGTTCTTTGCGTAGCAGCGCGCGCATCAGTGTGGGGACAGCGTTGCCGGAGATGCGGATTACGCCGATGCCGCCCCGGCCGGGAGGCGTGGCAATGGCGCCTATGGTGTCGCGAGATAATGTGTTCATGGGGTGGATTCCGGAACAAGCATTCGTTCCGGATCAAAGCAGAGAAGCCGGCGTATCGCATCGTCGCAAGGCGAAAGGTGCGCGGCAGGGGTGCGGAGCCAGCCCTGCCGCGCGAGAGATCGCGCTAGGCGTGTACGTTCCTTTCGATCTGCCGGGTGATATGCCACTGCTGGAGGATGGACAGAATGTTGTTGACCACCCAGTAGAGCACGAGTCCGGACGGGAAAAAGGCGAAGAAGCCGGTGAATATGACCGGGAAGAACTGCATCACCTTGGCCTGTACCGGATCGGCCGGTGGCGGATTGAGCTTCTGCTGGATGAACATGGAGACGCCCATGATCAGCGGAAGAATGAAATAGGGGTCCTTGGCGGACAGGTCGTTCAGCCAAAGGGCGAACGGCGCCTGACGCATTTCCACGCTTTCGATGAGAACCCAATACAGGGCGATGAACACGGGGATCTGGACCAGGATCGGCAAACAGCCGCCCAGCGGGTTGACCTTTTCCTTCCGATACAGCTCCATCATCGCCATGTTGAACTTCTGCTTGTCGTCGGCATGACGCTCCTTCAGCTGTTGAAGCTTCGGCTGGAGCTTCCGCATTCTGGCCATGGAGCGATAGCTGGCTTGCGACAGCTTATAGAACAGGGCCTTGAGCGTGATGGTGACGAACACGATCGCCCATCCCCAATTGTTGAAAATTTTGTGGAACTGTTCCAGGAGCCAGAAAATGGGTTTGGCGACAATGGTCAGCCCGCCGTAATCCACCGTCAGGTCCAGGCCCGGTGCCGTTTGCTCCAACACTCGCTGGAGTTTGGGGCCGGCGAACAAATTAGCCTTGAAGACTTTCTCTTCGCCCGGTTTGACCTCGAGCATGGGCGAATAGGTTCCGATGACGAAATGATTGTCGGAGAGGGCTTTGGTGTAAAAACTATGCTCTTCGCCGGCCAGCGGAATCCACGCCGCCAGGAAGTAATGCTGAATCATGGCGATCCAGCCGTCTTTGGCTTTCCGATTCAGGTTCGAATCCGCCATGTCGTCGAACGTGATCTTTTCGTACTTTTCTTCCGGAGTGTATAGTACGCCGCCGGTATAGGTCCGGACGAAAGCGTCCTGATCCTTGCTTTCGGGATTCTTCCGCTGCAACTGAACGTATTGACGCCCTTTCCATTCGGCTCCGGATTGATTGTTGACCTGCTGCTCCAGTTCGATCAGATAGCTGCCTTTGGTGAAGACCAAGGTCTTGATAATCTTGATTCCTTTGTCATTGGTCCACGTGAAAGGTATGCGGAGGGTGTCTTGGCCTTCCGCCAGCGTGTAGATATTGGCTTCAGCTTGCCATGTGCTGTGATGGGTGGGCGACAGGGCCTGTTCTCCCAGGAATCCGCTCTGCGCGATGAAAAAGTTGTTCTCATCGTTGAGCAGCCGTACTGGCTGGTCGGGCTGGTCCTTGCTCTGGGGATACTCGAGCAGATCGAGTATGCGCAGGTCGCCGCCCTTGGTGTCGATCTCTGCTCGTATGACATCCGTGGTGACGGTGACGCGCTGACGCTCGACGCCCGGAGCAGCGGACAGTTCAGGCGTCTTGGCGACGTCGTCGACGTCGCGAGCTGACTCGGGTACGTCACCTGCGACGTCCGGCGTAGTCGACCCGGATTGCGCCGTGGGCTCGGGCTTAGGCCCGTAATCCAGCTGCCATTGCTGCCACAGCATGAAGCTGAGAAATATAAAGAAGACGAAGAGAACGAACCTTAAATTATCCATTCTTATTTTCCGAATTGTTCTGGGACGGGATCAATACCGCCTTTGTGCCAAGGGTGGCATCTCAGCAGTCGCCTTGCGGCAAGATAGGAGCCCCGCAGAGATCCGAACCGCTGGATGGCGGTCAGGGCATAGCTGGAGCATGTCGGGTGGAAACGGCAATGCTGCCCCACCCAAGGGCTAATCAGGTACTGATAGAGTTTGATGAGGAAGACCAAGATGGCTTGCATCGCCTCACCAGGTTTTCCCAGTGCTTATGCAATGAGCTTCGGATTGTGTCATGGTCTGCCTGAATTGCGGCGCTGCGCGCCATTACCACAAAATCGACTCCGCCGAGCAGCGACTGCTGCAGGCGGAAGCTTTCGCGGATGAGGCGCTTGATGCGGTTGCGATCGGCGGCGTTACGGATTTGTCGTCTGGCGATAGCCAACCCGAGGCGCGGATAATCCCTACCGTTGGTTCGCGCGAGCACGGTTAAGTATTGGTCTGCGGACTTGCAGGGCTGCTCGAAAACGCGCTGGAAATCGGCGGCGGTACTTAAGCGGCGCGTTCGGGGGAAGCCGTAGCTAGGCGACGCCAAACGTCAGACGGTAAGCCGTTTACGACCTTTCGCGCGGCGCGCACTCAAAACCAAACGTCCGCCACGGGTTTTCATGCGCGCACGAAAGCCGTGGGTCCGGACACGCTTTATCTTGCTGGGCTGATAGGTTCTTTTCATGGTGTACCTGTTGAATTCCGCAAAGAAAATACAAAGCTGTGCATGCTAATTCACAGGCGATACGGTGTCAATGCTGTGGATAAGTCGGCTGTTGCGGTATGATACTGAATTCCGTTAAAGCGCTCACGCATTTATCGCCTATGCCTTATGTCCTATTCCTCGAGCACAATAAGGGAGCTGCACAATGAGCGCGCTGTGGAATCAGTGCATGAGCAAGCTGGAAGGAGAATTGCCCCCGCAGCAGTTCAATACCTGGATCAGACCCCTGCAAGCCGTCGAAAATGGTTCGGAGTTGAAACTCTTGGCTCCCAACCGTTTTGTGCTCGATTGGGTAAAGCAGCATTTTATCGGCAAGATCGAAGAAGTTCTATCTGACCAAAAGATCCAGCCGCCACCCCATGTCGTTCTGGAAATCGGCACGCGAAAGCAGCAGGAAGCGTCTCCCGTCGCGCCGGCGATCAAGAGGCCGGCCGGTGTCAAGAAAGGCCTTCCCAACAATCTCAACACGGCTTTTACCTTCGATAATTTCGTCGAGGGCAAATCCAACCAGTTGGCCAAGGCCGCGTCGATTCAAGTGGCGCAGAACGTCGGACGGGCCTACAACCCCCTCTTTATTTACGGCGGTGTGGGTCTGGGGAAGACCCATCTTATGCACGCTATCGGAAACGAAATTCTAAGGGCGAACTCCTCGGCAAACATCGTCTATTTGCATTCGGAGCGCTTCGTTTCCGACATGGTCAAGGCCTTGCAGCATAATGCGATCGGCGCCTTCAAGGAGTATTACCGGACGGTCGATGCCTTGTTGATCGACGATATTCAGTTTTTTGCCGGCAAGGAACGCTCCCAGGAGGAGTTCTTTCACACATTTAACAGCCTTCTGGAAAACAAGCATCAGGTGGTCCTGACCTGCGACCGCTATCCCAAGGAAATCAAAGGCCTAGAGGAACGGTTAAAGTCGCGTTTCGGGTGGGGGCTTCCGGTGGCCATCGAGCCGCCGGATCTGGAAACCCGCGTGGCCATCCTGATGAGCAAAGCGCAGCACGCCGGCGCCGATCTGTCGCCGGAAGTGGCTTTCTTCATCGGTAAGCGAATTCGCTCGAACATTCGCGAACTGGAAGGCGCTTTGCGGCGCGTCATCGCCAATGCTCACTTCACCGGTAAGCCGATTACGCTGGAGTTTGCGAAAGAGGCCTTGCGCGATTTAATCGCGCTTCAGGACCGGATGATCAACGTTGAGAACATCCAGAAGACGGTTGCGGAATACTACAAGATCCGGGTGGCCGATCTCTTGGCCAACAAACGCACCCGCTCGGTGACGCGTCCTCGTCAGATCGCCATGGCATTGGCCAAGGAGCTGACCAATCACAGCTTGCCGGAAATCGGGCAGCAGTTCGGCGGACGGGACCACACCACGGTCTTGCACGCCTGCCGCAAGGTTCAGGAGTTAAAGGAAAGCGACAGCAAATTCGCCGAAGACTACTCGAATCTCATGCGCACATTATCGAACTAGACTTGATGGATCGGCAGTTTGAGAAGTCGGCTTTTTTCGTTCAACGAGTTCCGCATCAACATATGACCTTACTATGAAGTTCACCATAAGCCGGGAGAATTTGCTGACGCCCTTGCAACAGGTTGTCGGCGTCATCGAGCGACGCCAAACCTTGCCCATTCTGTCCAACGTTCTTTTGAAGCTGTCCGATGAGGCTTTGGAGTTGACGGGCACGGATTTGGAAGTGCAGTTGGTCACCAAGGCCGTGGTTGAAGGCAGCGATTCGGGTTCGGTTACGGTGCCGGCGCGTAAGTTCTTGGATATTTGCCGCCTTTTACCGGAAAAAAGCGTGGTGAACATCGATTGCCGGCAGGAGAAATTCGTTATCCAGTGCGGGTCCAGCCGATTCAACCTGAGTACTCTACCCGCGGAAAACTATCCGGAATTCGATGCGGGAACACCGGAGATAGAGGTCTCCATTCCGCGCAATTGCTTGAGACGCGCGCTCGAAAAGACCCTCTTTGCTATGGCGCAACAGGATGTCCGTTATTATCTGAACGGATTATTGCTGGATTTGGGCGGCCAAGTGCTGCGGGCGGTTTCTTCCGACGGACACCGTCTCGCTTTTTTTGAGCAGTCGCTGGAAAGTGGTCCGGAGGAAGGCCGGCAGATCATCGTTCCGAGAAAAGGCGTTCTGGAATTGAATCGGTTGTTGGGCGAAGGCGAGGAACCGGTAACAGTTCAAGTTGCACCGAACAATCTGCGTGTCGATTTGGGGACGGTCAGCTTTGCGGCCAAGCTGATCGAAGGGAGGTTTCCCGACTATCAGCGTGTCATGCCACGCGAGCTGACGCGAGTCATTTTGGTAGACAAGGCTGCTTTCAAAGGGGCTTTGACGCGCGTCTCGGTATTGTCGAACGAGAAGTACCGGGGCGTTAGCATGGAAGTGAGCGAAGACGGCAATATGTGCCTCAAGGCCCAGAATCCTGAGCATGAAGAAGCGGAAGAAAGGTTCGCCGTCGAACTGGAAGGCAAGGATATTTCGGTCGGTTTCAATGCGTCTTATCTTTTGGACGCTATCAACAACGTGGATTCCGATAACGTTAAATTGTCGTTCACCGAGAGTGCCAACAGCTGCCTAATCGAGGATTGCGAGGATACGCAGTTCAAATTCATCGTTATGCCCATGCGTCTGTAGCGTGGGGCATTTTTCGCTAGCCGGATATGGCGCGATTACGGGCTGATCCGTGCCTCAAGTCGTGTATGAGCGAGGACGCGTATGAGTCTGGTCAAGATTGAGGCCCATGATGTACGCAACATTGAATCCGCTGCGCTAGAGCCATCCCCGCGCCTCAACTTCATCATCGGACCCAATGCCAGCGGAAAGACCTCCTTGCTCGAGGCGGTTTATTTGTTGGGGCGAGCGCGTTCGTTTCGTACGCCCCAAATCAGTCAGGCGATCCGCTTTGGGCGAAGCGGATTAATGGTGACCGGAAAAGTTACGAGCGATACCGGCCACACGATTCCGATCGGAATTCGCATCGCTCGCGATGAGCGGGAGATCCATCTTTCGGGCAGGAAGATCCAATCCAGTGCCGAACTGATCCGTACATTTCCGGTCCTCGTCATTCAGCCTTCGAGCGGCGCTTTATTGGAGGGCGCTCCGAAGCATCGCCGCCAATTTCTCGACTGGGGAGTGTTTCACTTTGAAGAGTCGTATCTCGATTGCTGGCGACGCTACGCCAAGGCGTTGAGCCAGCGCAATATCCTGCTGCGGGAAAGGCGACTTCGCGACATTGAGCTATGGAACCGGGAGCTTGCGCGGTACGGTACAATAATACATGGTGCGCGCGAACGCTATACGGAGAGGCTTATGCCCTATTTTTTTCAAGCTGTCGCGCAGTTTTTTGCGGGCGTTAAGCTTGATTTGCACGTGCAATCGGGGTGGAACAGGAACAAGACTCTGGAAGCGGCATTGCAGGAGGATGTCGCCTCGGACATTCGCCTCGGACATACCCAATCGGGTCCCCACAAAGCCGATTTCTCCGTCGTGCTGGACGGTCGTTCGGCAAAAGCGTATCTCTCCCGCGGTCAAATGAAACTTTTGGTTTACGCGCTTTTGCTGGCCCAGTCCCTTCTGATGGAAGAGAGCGCCGGCATGAGTGCGTGCGTGCTGGTTGATGACGTGGCGTCCGAATTGGACGAAAACAACAAGAATAGACTTCTCGGTTTTTTGAAGGAGCGGCGCACCCAGTTTTTCATTACCGCCACCACGGAGGAAATGATCAAAGAGGCCATCAACGACGCCGCTGTGTTCCACGTGGAACATGGGCAAGTAAAGCAAGCGTGAATTAAGAAATGAGCATGACCAAACTCGCGAAAGATTATGACAGCTCCGCCATTAAGGTCCTGAAAGGTCTTGATGCCGTCCGCAAACGCCCTGGTATGTACATCGGCGATACCGATGACGGTTCGGGGCTTCACCATATGGTATTCGAGGTCGTGGATAATTCGATCGACGAAGCCTTGGCCGGCCACTGCAAGACGGTCCGAGTTATCGTCCACAGCGACGAATCGGTGACCGTGACGGACGATGGCCGAGGAATTCCCGTCGACATCCACGAAGAAGAGGGACGCTCTGCCGCCGAGGTTATCATGACCGTCCTGCATGCCGGAGGAAAATTCGACGACAATGCCTATAAAGTTTCCGGTGGGCTTCACGGTGTCGGCGTATCCGTCGTAAACGCATTGTCTGAGCATCTGGTCCTGGAAATTCAGCGCGGGGGCAAGCGTTACCGACAGGAGTATCGTGACGGCGTGCCGCAGGCTCCGCTGTCCGCTGTCGGCGATGCGAACGGGACCGGCACGACCATCCGCTTCAAGCCCAGCCCCATCATTTTCACCAACATCGAGTTTCATTACGAAGTTCTGGCCAAGCGCCTCCGTGAACTGTCGTTCCTGAATTCCGGAGTTCGGATTTCTCTGGAGGACGAGCGTACGGGGAAGAGCGATGTCTTCGAGTTCGAGGGCGGTATACGCGCCTTTGTCGAACATCTCAACAAGAACAAGACGCCGCTTTTCGATAAGGTGTTCTACTTCCAAACGGAAAAGGACGGTACCGGGGTCGAGGTCGCCATGCAATGGAACGACTCGTACCAGGAAAACATTTTCTGTTTCACTAACAACATCCCGCAGCGAGACGGCGGGACCCATCTCGCGGGCTTCCGCGCAGCGCTTACGCGGACCCTCAATCAATACATCGAAGATCAAGGCTTGCTGAAAAAGCAGAAGATCGCCACCTCGGGCGACGATGCGCGGGAAGGGTTGACGGCGGTACTCTCGGTAAAGGTTCCAGATCCCAAGTTTTCGTCCCAGACTAAGGACAAGCTCGTCTCGTCTGAGGTCAAGCCAGTGGTCGAATCGGCCATGGGTGAAAAGTTTCAGGAATTTCTGCTGGAAAATCCGCCGGTCGCCCGCCTGATCGCAAATAAGATGATCGATGCCGCTCGTGCGCGGGAGGCGGCTCGTAAAGCCAGGGAAATGACGCGAAGGAAAACTGCGCTGGATATCGCGGGACTTCCCGGCAAGCTGGCCGACTGCCAGGAGCGCGATCCGACTTTGTCGGAACTGTTCATCGTCGAGGGCGACTCTGCGGGTGGCTCGGCCAAGCAGGGTCGAGACCGCCGCACGCAGGCGATACTTCCGCTCAAGGGCAAGATTCTCAATGTGGAGCGGGCACGGTTCGACAAAATGCTCTCTTCGGAGGAGGTCGGTACCCTGATCACTGCGCTGGGTTGCGGCATCGGGCGGGAGGAATATGACCCGAACAAGCTGCGTTATCATCGCATCATCATCATGACGGATGCTGACATCGACGGATCTCACATACGGACGCTTCTTTTAACTTTCTTCTATCGTCAAATGCCGGAACTGATCGAGCGCGGCCATATCTACATCGCTCAACCCCCGCTCTACAAGGTCAAGAAAGGCAAACAGGAGCAGTATGTAAAGGACGATACGGAGCTCGATAACTATTTATTGCAATTGGCGCTCGAAAAGACCCGTCTGCATATCGATGAAACGACACCCCCAATACAAGGGCAGGGGTTGGAGCAGCTCGCGAGGGAATACCTGAATGTTCAGGCCCTGATCGAGCGCCTCGCCCATCGCTATGACGAGAGTTTGCTCAATCTTCTAGTTGAATATCCGGTTTTGGACGCCGCGACGATTGCTGATCGCGCGGCGTGCGAGGCGTGGTTTGCCGGTTTGGTCGCACGGTTGAATGCCCGCGATCGCAGTGCAAGCTTTACTATAGATCTGGATTTTGCGAATCAGGCCGACGGGTTTAGGGCGCATGTCAGCAAGCGGCTGCACGGCGTTCACAAGACCTTCGATATCGGCGCAGGATTTTTCAGCGGCGGCGATTACAAGCGTCTCACCACGTTCGGTCAGAAAGTGGACGGACTATTTGGTGAAAATTCGTTTATCGCCAGTGACGACAAACGGGAGCGCGTGCGGAACTTTAAGGAAGCCTTCCAGTGGATGATGACGGAAGCGAAGAGAGGTCAACATATCCAGCGTTATAAAGGACTTGGCGAGATGAATCCCGAGCAGCTTTGGGAGACGACATTGGATTCGAATACTCGCCGTTTGCTTCAGGTGAAGATCGAGGATGCGATAGCGGCCGACGAGGTCTTTTCGACGCTCATGGGCGATCAGGTCGAGCCACGACGCGATTTTATCGAGAAGAACGCGCTGGAAGTCGCGAACTTGGACGTTTGATGCGGATCGTCTTACAGGCTAGAGATCGGAACCCTTCGGCGGTTCGAAAAGGCTCCTAACCAGGAGCCTTTTTTTTGGGATACTGCAATTACTCATTAGAGCCTCGGAAACATCATTCGAGGGAGCTTGATCCGTCCGAGTTAAACAGTTTGTTCCACGTGGAACATAGAAACGAGTTACCTCGCTTTTCCACCGCACCGATGACCTACGATCACGGTATACTTCTACCAGTTATAATCTTCCGATAAGCCTCGATCGCACCTTCTCGAGCTCTAAAGCACGCTTTATCCGGACCCCATCTGCGGAGAGACAGCCAAATGTTGCCATATCCCTCTATCGATCCAGTGGCTATTAGCATCGGTCCTTTGAAAATTCATTGGTACGGGCTGATGTATGTCATCGGTATCGGCGGTGCATGGTGGCTGGCTCGCCAAAGAGCCAAAGAACCCGGTTTCCCGTGGACCCCAGCTCAGGTGGAGGATCTCATCTTTTATACCGCTCTTGGGCTGGTGATCGGCGGCCGGGTGGGATATATGCTCTTCTATAACTTTCCGGCATTCACTCAAGACCCTTTAATGCTGTTTAGAGTATGGGAAGGCGGTATGGCCTTCCACGGCGGATTGTTGGGAGCGTTAGCGGCAATGTGGATCTTTGCTCGAAAGCAGAAAAGCTCGTTTTTTGCGGTGACCGATTTTATCGCGCGGTACGTGCCGATCGGACTTTTTACGGGCCGCATCGGGAATTTCATCAATGGCGAGCTTTGGGGAAAACCAACTGATGTGCCTTGGGCGATGGTATTTCCGGATGCCGGCCCGGAGCCGCGCCATCCTTCCCAGCTCTATGAAGCCTTTCTGGAAGGTATCGTTCTTTTCGTGGCACTACACTTTTTCAGCCGTCGGTCGCCGCCGACAATGGCGGTAAGCGGCTTGTTTCTGCTCCTCTATGGCATGTTCCGCTTCATGGTCGAGTTCGTTCGTCTACCGGACGCTCACATCGGTTACCTGGCCTTCGGCTGGCTCACCATGGGGCAGGTGTTGAGCTTTCCCATGATCATCCTGGGTATGCTGCTTCTCGTTTTGGCCTACCGCCGTCCGATAGCCTCTGGCCTGAGGACTGATGAGTCCTGAAATCGAAGCACCGAACGAAACGGAAGATCGGCTTAAACAACGAAAACGCCAGCCATAATGTCCCATCCCGAAGAGCAATATCTCACTTTACTTCGAAAACTGATAACCGAAGGGGATGAGCGAATCGATCGAACCGGGGTCGGGACGCGCGCTCTGTTCGGCTATACGATGCGATTCGACCTCGCGGCGGGATTCCCGCTGTTCACGACCAAGCAGATTTTTTGGAAGACGGCGTTCAAGGAGCTTTTGTGGATGTTGTCGGGCGGTCGGAATGTCCGGGAGCTTCTCGAACAGAACGTGCGTATCTGGACGGATTGGCCCTTGAAAAAATACCGAACTGCGACGGGTGAATCGATAAGCCAAGAGGATTTTGAACGCCGTATCTTGAGCGACGATGAATTCGCCGCCCGCTGGGGCGACTTGGGACCGGTGTATGGGCATCAATGGCGCCGTTGGCGGGATTACGATGGGAAAGAGATCGACCAGGTGCAGCTATTGGTCGATGGACTGAAGAACGATCCGACCTCACGCCGGCTGCTTTTTGAGGGTTGGAACGTGGCCCAGTTGGACGAGATGGCGCTTCCACCCTGCCACAAAACCTATCAATTCTTTGTTAGCCAGGCTACGAACACTTTGTCGGGAGCCTTGATGCAGCGTTCGGCGGATGCCTATCTGGGGCTGGGTTGGAATGTCGCCAATCTAGCCTTGTTGACCCATCTGCTCGCCGATCATTGCGGGTATACGCCTGGAGAGATCGTTTGGTTCGGTTGCGACGTGCATCTATATCGCAATCATATCCCGCAGGCACAGCTTCAGGTAGAGCGACAGCCGCGTCCATTTCCCCGGTTGCACATCAAACGCAAGGCAGCCGATATATTCGGATATCGAATCGAAGATTTCGAAGTGGAGGGCTATGATCCCCATCCCCACATACCGGCCGAAGTGGCGGTTTGAACGCTCCGACGCGGCGGCACGCGCAGCAGGCGAAAACGAATCGATTTAGTTCCGCACTCGGCCGCCGGGCGCCGTTCGGTTTCCAGGCTGTTCAGGCGTCATTTCCTGCCGAGCATTCATCACGGTGTTGTCTGACAGCGGCAATCTAACTACGAACTCGCTCCCTTTCCCCGGACCGCCGCTCAGGGCCTCGATGCTTCCACCGTGCATTTCGACCAATTTCCGCACCAGAGTCAACCCGATACCGAGCCCACCTTGAGACCGGTCCAATGAGCGTTCGGCCTGCGTAAATAGATCAAATACGTGCGGCAGGAGTTCGGGCGAAATGCCGATACCGTTGTCCTTTACGGACAATATGAGTTCCCGTGCATTTGGGATCGCCGTTAGCTGAATGTGGCCGCCGTGAGGCGTGTATTTGGCCGCATTATTCAAGAGATTGGTAACTACCTGAACCAGCCTGACCGCATCCCCTCTCAGCAACACCGGTTCCTCGGGAGATGAGATAGAAAGTCGATGCTGTTGGGAATCGATAATGGCTTCGGTAGCTTCGACTGCCCGGTCGATGAGGACGGACAGTTCGATAGGTTCGTTCTTGAGCGTAATCTTGCCGCGGGTGATGCGCGATACATCCAGGAGATCATCGACCAAATGAACCAAATGTTTGACCTGGCGATCGATCATGTCTTTAACCCACAGCAATCGCGAATCGGTCAGATTCAGCAGTCCCATCACCTGAACCGCATTGCGAATGGGAGCCAAGGGATTACGCAATTCGTGGGATAGCATTGCCAGGAATTCGTTCTTGCGCCGATCGGCTTCTTCCAAGGCATCCTGAACCCGGACGAGTTCGTCGATGTCGGAGCAGATTCCGAACCACTTGGTGATGCGACTGCTCGCATCACGAATCGGGCGAGCGCGAACCTGAAACCATTGGTAGGATCCGTCGGTCGAGCGAAGACGATACTTGGTTCGGAACGGCTCACCCGTTGTCACCGCATGCTGCCATTGCAGCCTAGTGCGCTCTTCGTCATCCGGATGTATGGCCGCAACCCATTCGGTGCTTTTCGAATCCGGCGGTAAGCCCGAATACTCATAGAATCGGGGGCTGATATAGTCGATAAACCCGCTCGAATCGCTGGTAAACAGGATATCCGGCACCGTCTCGGCCATGGCGCGGAATCGCGCTTCGCTCTCCCTAAGCGCCGTCTCGGCCCACTTGCGCTCGGTAATATCGCGTATGATTCCTGTGAACTTTGTTTGCCCGCCGATCTGCATCTCGCTGACGGTAAGTTCGGCCGGAAAAATAGAGCCGTTTTTGTGTAGTACATCGACATCCCGACGGATGCAGATGATGGTCTTCGTGCCCGTGGCTAGATAACGTTCGATGAAACTGTCATGGCGTTCGCGGTCTGGCGACGGCATGAGAATTCGAATGTTTTTCCCGATAACTTCAGCAGCGGTATAGCCGAATAGCCTTTCCGCAGCGGCGTTGAAAAGCTCGATGTAGCCGCCGCTGTCCGTGGTGATGATCCCATCGACGGCGGTAGTGATAATGCTTTGGAGACGTTCTTCACTGAATTTTAGGGCTGCGGTACGTTCTTCGATTCTCCTTTCCAACTGCTCGTACGCTTCATGCAGCGCCGACTCGGCCGCTTCCCGCCGCTGGATTTCCGCCTCCAGTCGGGCGTTCTTTTCCAACAAATCGGCAGTACGAGCGGCGACTTGATTCTCCAGATCATCTAGCACCTGCTCCAACCGTTCCTTGGTTTCCCGTTTCTCCATTAAAGTCGCCACGAAATTGGCGGTGTTGAGGATATAGGGAGCATAAGGCGTGAACGCCTGCAGGTTTGCGATTCTGAGGATGAGAAAGCCGAACAGCGTCGTGTTCGTGCGCAACGGGATACACTCATGCCCGGCATCGGGAATGGCGCCACAGCGTTTAAGTCCAATGGACGGTGTGGTGTTCGTACAATGATCGCACGTAGAGAGGCCGGCACCTTTCCGCTGTTCGGATACGAATGATCCACAAAAGCAAAAGTGGACATTCTCGACCCCGGGGATGTCACGCAATGCGCGGCAAAGGAAAGCGGCCTGCTCTTCCCTTGCGGACAAAATCCCGAGCGTTTGTTGCACGATCAGCAGTTTCCCCAATATTTCGGGCTGCGGCTGAAGAACGACCGTTACCGGACTCGTCATAACGCTGTTTCCACCTTCAGGTGGATGATGGGGCCAACTCAAGCTCAGGCAGGAGCGCGGAGTATGCAAGGCAAAGCCGAAAAAATGACCGTGCGCTAAGGGTAACGATCATCTTGAAGCCCGGAGCCGGGACAGATATTGCTCGGGTGCTTCGTAATAGGGGTTGTGCAGAATTTGCCCCTGAACGATCATCAGAGGATGCACCCTTAGAATTTCGTACAGATTGGCACCGCCCAGTCGGTTGGCATCGTACTGGCAAATGATGCTGCTAAAAGGGACCTCGTTTACAACGATGTTGAGCATCGACTCGTATTCGAACCACCGCTCCAGCCCAGGATGCTCGTTGCTGGTCCAGCCGGTTTCACCAGTGGCGCGTATTCCCAAAAAGCCTTCATCGATACTCTGCCGATACATCGACCGCCAGGTGTCGATCATCCGTTCCGGCAGAAAGGCCCCGTCGGGGCAATACGTCTTTTCAGCTTGGCTCAAAATGAACTGGCCCGGCCGGAGATGCTCGGGTAAATTAATGCCCAGTCTAGCGATATACTGTTCGAGTTCGTCGCCCGATGACACATCCGCCAGATAGGCGACCTTTTCTCCGGATACCAGACCGCTCTCCACGAATTGCGCCATCGTGCGGGAATGCTCTTCTTCATCGGTGTAGATGTAGCAGAGGTGACTGCCTGAAGGGAGATGCTGATCGGTGAAGCCGAACGCCGCATCCTTTTTTTGCGCGTAACACATAAGCTTTTTCAGGAAATTTCTGTCCGATCTAAATCAATGCTAACCCAAGTCATTTGTCAGAAAAAGACCGCGACCATTTTGTACGTACCGAAGTCGAATAGAGCGAATAACCAATTGAGACAGAGTTGACACCGGAAAGCGCCTATATGTTCCCCACCGCGATCGCCCTTTGTGCTCATTCTTCGAACCGTAGCCAGACCGGGGGCGAACCATGAACAACCCGATCTTCGAACCTTACGCATTAGGGCCTTATAAACTGAAGAACCGCATGGTCATGGCGCCGCTGACGCGTTCGCGGGC